>NZ_RZSV01000203.1:0-10193 GCF_004023205.1 Mesorhizobium sp. M1A.F.Ca.IN.020.03.2.1
AGCCAGGCCGGCGGCCAGGTGCGGCTCGCGACGCAAAATCCCCGCCGCAAGGAACTGATCGGTATCATCGACTGGCGGCTTGCCGAGCTCGATCGCCTCGGCGTCGAGATCCGCTACGACACATGGGCCGAAAAGGACGATGTCCTCGCACTTTCGCCGGATGTGGTGATTGTCGCCACCGGCGGCCTGCCGCAGAACCCGCCGCTGGCAGCGGGCGACAATCTCGTCACCTCGAGCTGGGACATTATGGCCGGCAGCGTCAAGCCGGCCGAGAACGTGCTGCTCTATGACGACAATGGCGGCCATCAGGGCATGGGCGCGGCGGAATTGATTGCCAACAGCGGCTCGAAGCTGGAGCTGGTCTCGCCCGAACGCTTCTTCGCGCCGGAAATGGGCGGCCTGAACCACGTGCCCTATATGCGGGCTTTCCACGAGAAAGGCGTCACCGTCACCATCAACACTCGTCTGCGCTCCGTGCGACGCGAGGGTAACCAGCTCATCGCCGAGCTGGCGTCGGACTTCGCCGATGGCTGGCGCGGCGAGCGGCGCGTCGACCAGGTGGTGGTCGAGCATGGCACCGCGCCGCTCGACGATCTCTACCTCGCGCTGAAGCCGCTGTCGAAGAATGGCGGCGCGGTCGACTACGAGCGGCTGGTAAGCGGCGGCGACATTTTTCCGCCGCGCAATCCGGAAGGCGGCTTTGTTCTGTTCCGCATCGGCGACGCAGTCGCCTCGCGCAACATCCACGCCGCTATCTATGACGGCATCAGGTTCGGCATCCGGATCTGAACCTCGGTCCTCCAATGGCCAGGCTAGACCTGACAGATCTTATTTGCAATTTTCGGGCGCGGATTCGGAGGGCTGCAACCGGGGTCGCATAGTCGGGGGGCTTGCTTGACCGGAAAAGATCTGTTCGTTCCGCGCCAGACCAATACGGCGCTCTATATCCAATTGCACGAGTCCGGGCACTCGTTGGGCGATCTTCTACGCGTGCAGAAGGCCTATCGCGTGGCATGCGCGATGTTCAACGGCCGCTATCGAAAGTCAGGACGGCCCTTTATCTGCCATGCGGTAGGCGCCGCCTCGTCTGTGGCGCATTTCGAAAGGGATCTCGATTTCGTCCTCGCGGCGATGTTCCATGCTGCCTATGACAGCGGCCAGTATCCGGACGGCAGGTCCAGCAGGCGCAGCGAGGCGCACCGGAAATGGCTGGAGGCGCGGATCGGGCCGAGGGCTGAAGGCCTCGTCGCCCGCGTCGGCGCCATGAAATTCGACACCGGCGACCCCGAGCGCCTTCTGCAGGAGGGCGTGCCGGCCGGCGATGAGGACATCCTGTTCCTGCAGCTTGCGCACGAGGTCGACGACCTCGCCGACGGCGGCTTGGCATTCGCACCCAAATATGGCCGCTCGATCGAAACGCGGGTCGCGGCCTGCGCCATCTTGGCCAGGCAACTGGGCCGCGAGGATCTCGCCGCGACGATCGAAACATATGGCGGCCGTTATGAAGCGCTTGGCTGGGCGGCAGCGCTTCAGGACGTCAGACTGGAAGGTTTTCGCATCGCGCCGAATATGCGGACCTATATAAAGCTGCGACGGGAAAAACTACGCGGCGGTTCCGTTGAGGTGATCTGATGCACCGGTGACGGCCGCACCACGGAAACGCACCGGACCTTCAAGGAGAGCCACCTGCCGCGTTGGTCCGGTGCGCCGCGCGCGGCCGCCGGCCTGCACCGGTACCGCGCGAGCCGTTGAGGGGTCAGAACATCCTGGCCGTGGCCATGCACAATACGGTGACGACCAGCAGCCCGCCGGCGAGGCGTTCGCTTTTGGTCATTTTCGCGCGCAACTGCGTTTGCGTCGCTGCATCGGCACCGGCCAATCGCCTGCTGGAAGAGGCGACCAGGGCGCCCTGCACGCCGGCGGCGATCAGCGCCGTCGCAATGCCCAGCGCCAGCACCATTTCCATCGGGCCGAAAGCGCCTTCGTGGAAGAAATACCAAAGCAGCAGACCGGTCAAAAAGACCATGCCGGAGGCGCCGAGTTGCGGCCGGATAAAGCGCTCCGCCTTGATCTCCGGATCACGGGCAACCGCAATGGTCGTGCCGGCCCAGAAGACACCGGCCATAACATGCAGGCCGATGACGACGATGTAGACATATTGCATGACCGCATTCCTCTCGTTCGCCCCGCCACCGGTGTGACGCTTTGCCTGTCGGTTTTTGTCTATCGGCTGGGTCCGACAACGTTAATAAGGCAAAGTTAGATATCTAATAGTTAGATGTCAATGCTTCATGCGGAGTTCCGCCAATCCATTGCTTGTTCTAGTGTCCAGCCATGACGCCATTTGATCGCCCGCCCATCGGCATGAATCTCGCTCGCACCGCCAAACTGGTGGCGCAGGCCTTTGACACTGCCTTGGTGGAAGTCGGAGGAACGCTGCCGGTCTGGGTAACCTTGCTCTCGGTCAAGTCGAAGGAACTGGCCAACCAGCGCGAGCTTGCCGGCATGATCGGCATCCAGGGCGCGACGCTGACGCATCACCTCAACGCCATGGAGGCGCAAGGGCTGCTGACGCGCCGCCGCGATCCGCAGAACCGCAGGGTGCATCAGGTGGCGCTGACCGAAACCGGTGAAGCGCTGTTCGAGAAGTTGCGCCTCGCGGCCGTCGCCTTCGACAAAAGGCTGAGAGCTGGGCTGCCGGACGACCGGCTTGCGGAATTCGCCGAGGTGCTGGCGGCGCTTCGGGCGAATGTGGGAGGTTAAGCCCGGCTGCCCTGCAGCACCTTGAGCTTCGCCTTCTTCGGGCTGCGCGCGGTAAGCCATTCGCGCGCCTTGTCCTGAGGCATCGGGAAGGCGATCGAATAGCCCTGCACCTGGTCGCAGCCGATCGCCATCAGCGAGTCGAGCTCGGCCTCGGTTTCCGCGCCCTCGGCGACGATCGAGATGCCGAGGCCGCGGGCAAGCTCGGTGATGGCGCGCACGATCTTAGTGTTGTCGCCGTTCTCGTTGATGTTCTGGACGAAGCGGCGGTCGATCTTCAGCCGATCGATCTCGTTCGGGTTGACATGGCTGAGTGAAGCATAGCCCGTGCCGAAATCGTCGAGCTCAAGATGGACGCCCGCCGCGCGGATATGCCTGAGCTTGGCGGCGATGCCGGTCTTCTCGTCGTCGAGGATGACGGATTCAACGATTTCCAGCGACAGCTTCTGCGGCGCAAGCCCGGCTCGCTCCAGCGTTCCGAACAGGAAATTGTCGAAATCCGGCTCGCGCAGCTCGGTGCCCGAGACATTGACGGCGATGCGTCCGAAATCGATGCCGGCGCGATCCCATTCGGCGGCTTCGTTGATCGCCTTGCTGATGACGATGCGGCCGATATCCGGCATGAAGCCGCACTTCTCCGCCACCGGGATGAATTCGCCGGGCGAGATCATGCCGCGCGTGGCGTGCTTCCAGCGCACCAGTGCTTCGATACCGCTGATCTTGCCGCTGGTGAGCGACACTTGAGGCTGGAAATAGACCTCGAAGGTCTTTTCCGCGATCGCCGTGCGGATGTCCTGCTCGAGCTGCTTGCGGTAGTCGAGCTCGCGCCGCAGCTCTTCGGAGAAGAAGGAGAAGCTGCCGCCGCCGAGCTTCTTGGCCGAATAGAGGGCGAGATCGGCATGGACGAGCAGGTCCTGCGCGTTGTCGGCGTCGACTGGATAGACGGCGATGCCGGCGCTGGCGCCAGGCATTATGGTCGTGCCCTGGAAGGTGATCGGCTCGTTGATGTTGGCGATGATGCGCTTGGCCAGTGCATGGATGTCCTCGGTGCTGCCGGCGCCGTTGAGGATCATCACGAACTCGTCGCCGCCGAGACGGGCGCAAAGATCCGATGCGCGGCAGGAATCGCGCATGCGTTGCGCGGTGACGACAAGCACATAGTCGCCCGCCGCGTGCCCCAGCGTGTCGTTGATCTGCTTGAAGCGGTCGAGGTCGAGTTGGATCACCGCCAGCCGCTCGCGGCGACGATGCGCGCCCTTGATCAGCGTGTCGAAATGATCGGTGAGGAAGGTGCGGTTGTGCAAGCCGGTCAGGCCGTCATGCACGGCGATGAAGGCCATCGAATTGCGGGCGTCGACCAGTTCATGCGTCTTGCGCAGGATGGCCTTGGACATCGGCCGGAAGATGAATAGCGCGACCAGCACGATGACGCCGATGGTGGCAAAGAACAGCGTGCGGTGCAGGCTGAGCATCTCATCCGACCGCTCGGTGGCGAAGGCGCTGATGCGCTGGCCGAGCGCGGCATAGCCGGACAAAGTCGCATTGGCGACGGAGGCGTCGAGGCCGACGCGCTCGCCGCCGCCCTTATAGCCGTCGCTTTGCATGCCGAGCTGGGATGCAAATGATGAAACCAGTCGATCGCCGTTGGCGATAAGGCCGACCGAGAAATAGTCGAGATGGAACGGCTTGCTGAACAGCACATATTCGATCGATTGCGGATCGTTGCGCGCCGGCGATAGCGGATCGGCGCCGGTCTCCTTGAGCAGCCGGTCGTAATTGGTCTCGAACTCGCCCGTTGCCTGCTTGAGCGCGGTGACCAGCGCCGGCTGCTTGTCGCGCGGGGCGGCACCGGTCGCGCTGGCCAGGAAAACGATGCGCTGCGATAGCGCTTTCTGCGTGGAGACGATGTTGAGCAGTGCGTCATTGTGCTGCTGCTGCGCCATCAACTGCTGCAGCAGGATGAAGGAAGCCATCACCATGGCGGCGATGATCAGCAAGGCCAGCCAGTAGCCGCTCTTGATCAGCAGAATCAGCTTGCGCGAAACGCTGTGCACCGGCTGCTGCGACATAACTGAGTGACCCCTCCCGATCGACGGATTCCTGCCATGAATATGCGGCGCCAGAACCCTTGACGTGAAAGGGTTAACAGCTCGGCAAACCGGCACGGTGCCGGAGCCGGCGGCGCGACAAAGCTGACAGGATGGTTATTATGTCCTTTCGCAGATCGTCGCATTTGAACACATCCTTGTCCGGCTGCGCTGAAGGAGCTGCGGCGCGGCTTGCGCAACGCCACCGAAGCGGTCGTTTTTGCGATGGATTTTTCTTGTCCGCAGCGCGACAGTCCGCATCGAACAAACAGGGCCAGACCATGAGCGCAGCGTTTCTCTCCCACATCGACAACGAGCTTGAGGGCCTGAAATCGGCCGGGCTCTACAAGTCCGAGCGGGTGATTTCCTCCACGCAGTCGGCCCTGATCGAGGTCGCCGGCCAGAAGGTGCTGAATTTCTGCGCCAACAACTATCTCGGCCTCGCCGACAGCCCCGAGCTGCGCGATGCGGCGAAGCAGGCGCTCGACCGCTACGGCTACGGCATGGCCTCGGTGCGCTTCATCTGCGGCACCCAGGAAGAACACAAAGAGCTCGAAGCCACCATCTCTTCCTTCCTCGGCATGGACGACACCATTCTCTACGGCTCCTGCTTCGATGCCAATGGCGGCCTGTTCGAGACGCTGCTCGGCGAGGAAGACGCCGTCATCTCGGACGCGCTGAACCACGCCTCGATCATCGACGGGGTGAGGCTCTCCAAGGCCAAGCGCTTCCGCTACGCCAACAACGACATGGCCGACCTCGAGGCGCGGCTGAAGGAGGCGAAGGACTGCCGCTTCCGGCTGATCGCCACCGACGGCGTGTTCTCGATGGACGGCATCATCGCCAACCTGCAAGGAGTCTGCGACCTCGCCGAGAAATACGACGCCATGGTCATGGTCGATGACAGCCATGCCGTTGGCTTCGTCGGCAAGAACGGCCGCGGCTCGGCCGAGCACTGCGGCGTCGAGGGCAGGGTGGACATCATCACAGGCACGCTCGGCAAGGCGCTGGGCGGCGCGTCCGGCGGCTATACTGCGGGGAAGAAACAGGTGGTCGACTGGCTGCGCCAGCGCTCGCGGCCCTATCTTTTCTCAAACACGCTGATGCCGGCGATCGCCGGCGCCTCGCTGAAAGTCTTCGAGCTGATCCGCAATGGCGATGCGCTGCGCCGCCGCCTATATACCAATGCGGAACGCTTTCGGTCTCAAATGGGCAAGCTCGGCTTTACGCTTGCCGGCGCCGATCATCCGATAATCCCGGTGATGCTGGGCGACGCCGCTCTTGCGCAGGAGATGGCGGCCCGCATGCTGAAGCGCGGCATCTACGTCATCGGTTTTTCGTTCCCGGTGGTGCCGAAAGGCCAGGCGCGCATTCGCACCCAGATGTCGGCGGCGCACTCCGGCGCCGATATCGATCGCGCCGTCGAGGCGTTCGGCGAGGTCGGGAAGGAACTGGGTGTAATCGCTTGACGCTACCGCCGGCAATGGAAGTGGGCCATGGCGATCGATGTGACGAGCAGTATCGAGATCGCCAGGCCGCGCGCGGACGTCGCCGCCTTTTCTTTCGCGGCTCGCCGGCCGGCTTTTCCCGTCTCATGACCCCGCTCATAGCCGTGGCTGTCCGGCGTTCGACCGATCGCGATCTGCTGCGGCTGAAGAGCATCCTGGAAGCGGCAGGTTGATGATCCGTCAGGACAGGGAAGATTTTCTGGAGAGTGTTCGATGTCCAACATGATGAAGGCGCTGGTGAAGGCCAAGGCCGAGCCGGGCATCTGGATGGAAGAAGTGCCGGTGCCGGAAATCGGCCCCAACGACGTGCTGATCAAGGTCAGGAAGACCGCGATCTGCGGCACCGACGTCCACATCTACAATTGGGACCAGTGGGCGCAGAAGACCGTGCCGGTGCCGATGGTGACCGGCCATGAATTTGTCGGCACCGTCGCGGATTTCGGCGCGGCCGTCACCGAATACAAGGTCGGACAGCGCGTCTCGGGCGAGGGTCACATCGTCTGCGGCCACTGCCGCAACTGCCGCGCGGGGCGAGGGCATCTCTGCCGCAACACGCTCGGCGTCGGCGTCAACCGGCCCGGCGCCTTCGGCGAGTATGTAGCGATCCCGCAGCACAATGTCGTGCCGATCCCCGACGACGTGCCGGACGAGATCGCGGCGATCTTCGATCCATTAGGCAACGCCGTCCACACCGCACTGTCCTTCGACCTGGTCGGCGAGGATGTGCTGGTCACCGGCGCCGGCCCGATCGGCATCATGGGCGCGCTGGTCGCGCAATGCGTCGGCGCGCGGAAAGTCGTTATCACCGACATCAACCCGGTCCGGCTGGAACTGGCGCGCAAGCTCGGCGTCCAGCATGTGGTCGACGCCTCGAAGGAGAAGCTGCGCGACGTGATGCCGGCACTCGGCATGACCGAAGGTTTCGACGTCGGGCTGGAGATGTCGGGCGCCGCGCCAGCCTTCCGCGACATGATTGACACCATGAACAATGGCGGCAAGATCGCCATCCTCGGCATCGCTCCCACCGGCTTCGAGATCGACTGGAACAAGGTCATCTTCAAGATGCTGCATCTCAAAGGCATCTACGGCCGCGAGATGTTCGAGACCTGGTACAAGATGATCGCCCTGGTGCAGGGGCCGCTGGATGTCTCGGGTCTGATCACGCATCGCATCGGCATCGACGATTTCCAGGTTGGGTTCGATGCGATGCGCAGCGGCAGTTCCGGCAAAGTGGTGATGGATTGGTAGGGTTTGGTTGAAGCAGCATCCTGGCAATGCTGCGGGACAGCTCCCTCTTTGGCCTGCCGGACAGAGGGGGTGTGAAGGATCGCTACGAAGAAGATAAAGCCTCTTCCAGTGCTGCCACCCCCCTGACAATCGCCGCTCTCTCTTCCTCGCTCAGCCTCGCCAGCAGCTCCCTTTCAAACGTCTTCGCCAGCGGCACCATCTCGCGATAGGCGGCGAGCCCCGCCTTGGTCAGCGTCAGATGCTCGACGCGGCGGTCGTTCTCGTCCGGCGTCCTTGTCAGCCAGCGCCGGCGTTCGAGCTCGGCGACCGCGCGCGACACCTTGGTCTTGTGCATGGCCGACTGCTCGCCGAGTTCCGTCGCCGTCATCATCCCGCGCTGGCCGAGGCCTGAGAGCGTGCGCCATTCCGGCCGCGTCAGACCGTGGCGCTCCTTGTAGATGCGCGAGAATTCGCGGCTCACGGTGTCGGCCAGCCGGTAGAGCCGGTAGGGCAGGAAGTTTTCTAGCTCGAGAATTTCCGGTTTCATTTGGCGCACCATCGATGCGGGGTTCGGCGTTGATAGTTACATTATCGATGGTTACAAATGAAACCAGTTTGGTCAACATCACCGGAAAGCCTTCCTCAACGCTGAGGGCGGCAGCCCGGGATCAGGGAGGATCGGATGGCCTTTTCCTATATGCCGGGGTTCGGCAATGATTTTGAGACCGAGACGCTGCCGGGATCGCTGCCGCAGGGCCGCAACTCGCCGCAGCGGCCGGCCTACGGGCTCTATGCCGAGCAGCTTTCGGGCTCGCCCTTCACCGCGCCGCGCGGCACCAACGAGCGCTCCTGGCTTTACCGCATCCGTCCCAGCGTGAAACACACCGGCCGCTTCAAGGGCGCGAGCTATCCCATGTGGAAGACGGCGCCCAACGTCGGCGACCACGAGCTGGCGCTCGGCCAATACCGATGGAACCCTGTTCCGATCCCGACCGAGCCGACCGACTTCATCTCCGGCATGCGCACCATGACCACCGCCGGCGACGCGGTCGGCCAGTCCGGCATGGCGGCGCATGTCTATGTCGCCAACCGCTCGATGGTCGACGACCATTTCTTCAATGCCGACGGCGAGCTCATGATCGTGCCGCAGGTCGGCACGCTGCGCTTTGTCACCGAGATGGGCGTCATCGAGCTTCGCCCCGGCGAGATCGCGGTGCTGCCGCGGGGCCTCGTCTTCAAGGTCGAGCTCGCCGACAAGGAGGCGCGCGGCTATGTTTGCGAGAACTACGGGGCAAAATTCACCATGCCCGACCGCGGCCCGATCGGCGCCAATTGCCTAGCCAATCCGCGCGACTTCAAGACCCCCTGCGCCTGGTTCGAGGAGAAGGAGACGCCATGCCGGCTGATCGTCAAATGGTGCGGCACTTTCCACGTCACCGAGCTTGGCCATTCGCCGCTCGACGTCGTCGCCTGGCACGGCAACTACGCGCCCTATAAATATGATCTGGCGACGTTTTCGCCGGTCGGCGCGATCCTCTTCGATCACCCTGACCCGTCGATCTTCACCGTGCTGACGGCGCCGAGCGGCGAGGAGGGCACCGCCAATGTCGACTTCGTCATCTTCCCGCCGCGCTG
Source organism: Mesorhizobium sp. M1A.F.Ca.IN.020.03.2.1 (assembly GCF_004023205.1). Classification (NCBI taxonomy): domain Bacteria; kingdom Pseudomonadati; phylum Pseudomonadota; class Alphaproteobacteria; order Hyphomicrobiales; family Phyllobacteriaceae; genus Mesorhizobium; species Mesorhizobium sp. M1A.F.Ca.IN.020.03.2.1. Next base: position 9,218 of record NZ_RZSV01000203.1, read on the forward strand.
GCTGGTGGCGGAAAACACTTTTCGGCCGCCCTGGTACCACCGCAACATCATGAGCGAGTTCATGGGCCTGATCCACGGCCAGTACGATGCCAAGGAGGAAGGTTTTGTCCCCGGCGGCATCAGCCTGCATAACCAGATGCTGGCGCACGGACCCGACGCCTCCGGCTTTGAGAAGGCCTCCCGCGCCGACCTGAAACCGGTCAAGCTCGACAACACCATGGCCTTCATGTTCGAGACGCGCTTTCCGCAGATGCTGACGCGCTACGCCGCCGAGCTCGAAACCTTGCAGGAGAACTACATCGACTGCTGGGCCGACCTGAAGAAGCGCTTCAACGGCACGCCGGAAGGCGACTGGCCCTGATTGGTGAGGTCAGAGTCAGGAAAACATCGGCGGGTGGCTTGACGATCACTCGCCACGGCCTTGTTGTGGGACGAGCGGCACGAAGCCCGCGAGGAGAGGAAACCGCATGAAGCTTGCCACTTTGAAGAACGGGACGCGCGACGGAAAACTGGTCGTGGTCTCGCGCGATCTGACGCGGTTCACCGACGCTTCTTTCCTGGTGCCGACGCTGCAGGCTGCGCTCGACAATTGGGAGCGCTTGGCGCCGCATCTGGCGGCGATGGCGGAATCGCTCGAGACCAACGCGGTGCCCTCGGCCCGCTTTCACGAGCATGACGCCCATTCGCCGCTGCCGCGCGCCTATCAATGGGCGGACGGCTCCGCCTATGTGAACCATGTCGAGCTGGTGCGGAAGGCACGCGGCGCCGAGATGCCGGCGAGTTTCTGGACAGATCCGCTGATCTACCAGGGCGGCTCGGACTCCTTCCTTGCGCCGCGCGATCCGATCCGCATGGCCGACGAAGCCTTCGGCATCGACATGGAGGCGGAAGTTGCCGTCATCGTCGGCGATGTGCCGATGGGCGCCGGGCTGGGCGAGGCACGCGAGGCCATCCGCCTCGTCATGCTGGTCAACGA
>NZ_RZSV01000204.1:0-10068 GCF_004023205.1 Mesorhizobium sp. M1A.F.Ca.IN.020.03.2.1
GAGCGGTCGGATATACATTCACGGTGCCGGATCCGCTGGCCAAGGCGGATGAGGCCGCGGCCGCGTCGGACAGCCTGCGCGCGCCGATGCCGGGATTGGTCAAGCTGGTGCGCGCGGCAGCGGGCGATACCGTTATCAAGGGCCAGCCGCTCCTAATCCTCGAAGCGATGAAGATGGAGCACACGATCGCCGCACCCCATGATGGGGTGATTGCCGAGATCGCGGCCGAAGGCGCGCAAGTGAGCGACGGCACGGTGCTGGTGCGGTTCGAGGACGCACGGGGCTGAGCTGCCGGTCGCCTTGGATCGGCAACGGGACAAACTGGCTGGGGCGGCAGGACTCCAGGGGGCGCCGTAGAGCGCCGAACTGGCCTCCAAATCAGTGCCAAGGCACATACGAAAACGGCCGGGACAAATCCCGGCCATTTCCAATCGATCTGCAGAACGAATTACGGCTTGATCGGCGCGTATTTGCCGTCGTGCCACTGGTTGATGTCGTAGCTGGCGTTCTTCAGGTCGCCCTTCTCGTCGAAGATCACGTCGCCGACCACGGTGCTGATCGGCTTGCCGTCCTTCAGCGCCTCGGCGACCTTGGCCGGGTCGTCGGTGCCGGCGCGCTTGACGCCTTCGGCCACCGCCTGGATCACTGCATAGGAGAACAGCGTGAAACCTTCCGGTGTGAAGCCGCCTTGCTTGATCTTGGCCACGGCCTCCTTCGCTTCCGGCTTCGACTGCGGATCCGAGGGGAAGACGAACATCGTGCCTTCACCGGCCGGGCCGGCGATCTGCCAGAATTCCGGCGAGGCGATCGAGTCCGGCATGATCAGCTGGAACTTGACGTTCTGCTCCGCTGCCTGGCGCAGGATCAAGCCGGCCTCCGGATGGTAGCCGCCGAAATAGACGACGTCGGCCTTGAGCTCTTTCAGCTTGGTGACCAAAGCCGAATAGTCCTTCTCGCCGGCATTGATGCCTTCATAGTCGACCTCCTTGAGGCCGCCGGCATTCATGGTCGCCTTGACAGCATCGGCAACGCCCTGACCGTAGGCGCTCTTGTCGTGCAGGACGACGACGTTCTTGCCGGCATATTTCTTGGCGATCCATGGACCGATGAAAGCGCCCTGCGCATCGTCACGCGTGTAGAGGCGCATGATCGTCGGCCAGCCGGCCTTGGCCGCGGCGTCGGTCAGTTCCGGATTCGACGAGGCCGGGCTCATCATCAGGGTGCCGGCTTCGGCGTAGACGGCGGAAGCGGGAATGCTCGAGCCCGAGCAGGCATGGCCGTCGACGAACTTGACGCCGTTGGCAACGATACGGTTGGCGACCGACACGGCCTGCTTCGGATCGCATTGGTCGTCCTGGATGTCGATCTTGATCTTGTTGCCGTTGACACCTCCGGCGGCATTGATGGCATCCGCCGCGGCCTGCGCGCCCTGCTTGAACTGGTCGCCGATGTTGGCGAGCTGCCCGGTCATCGGGCCGACCACCGAAATCGTGATGTCGTCGGCGAAGGCAACCGATGCGCTCATCGTCAGGCCCAATGCGGCCGCGCTCAAAATACCCAATCTTTTCATGACAATAGAACTCCTCCACTTGCGCGCGGCCGTTCCGGCCACGCTTCTTCCAGAGAGCCGGGACAATTTCACCCTTCGCCGGAACTGTCGAGAGCACAATGTATCGGGATTTGGTTCATTCCGACGGGGAGTTCTTGGGCCAAGCCGCCGTTCCCATACAGCCGGAGACTGCGCAAATGCAAAAGCCGCGCCGGCCTTGTCCCAGCCGGTCGCGGCTTTTGCAGTCGAGCTTCCCGGCGCCCCGCGCGCCTGAACCCGCTCGCTTCCCTGTGTTGTCGCACGGCTTGAGTTCGTTGACCTGCCGCGTTCTTGGTCTGGTTAACCGGCCGTCTTTTTGCGGCCTTGTCCCTTAAGAGCTTTCGGGCCTTACCCCGCAAAATCAGTGCATCGTCATCCATTCGCGCGCTTCGCGCAGCGCCTTGGCGATCTCGGCCTTCGACATCGATGCCGACAATTCCGAGCGCAGCTCGGCGGCGCGGAGCGATCCCTTGATCGCGGCGATGTTGAACCATTTGTGGGCGGCAATGACGTCGGTCTCGCAATCGCGGCCGGTCGCATACATCATGCCCAGTTCGAAAAGAATGTCGGCCTGGGCAGTTGCCCCCATGGCGCCGAAGCCGGCTTCAAGCATTTCAAAGCGTGCCATTTCAATCCCCTGTCTGCTCCCGAGAGCTGCCTCCTTCTGTCCCTGGAATTCCCCTGGGCGGGCCGCTCTTTCGATGCTTTCGAGGATGACGGCTCGCCTTGAATCCGTCGTTAAATGGCTTGCTTAATTTGAAGAAAACAAAGCTAAAACAAGAGGTAAACGCGAAGAACCGTTAAGCATAGGAATCCAGCAATTCAGCCGATCTGCGCCAAATTCGTCGAAAATTTGAGGCGCGGGAATCAAGACTTCGCTAACCACGGAAACCGAAGCCTTTTTCGCCATCCGTTCATTTCCAGCGACCGACGCGGCCGAAATCCTTACAAGCTTCCGTCGCGGCACGGCTTTCGTTTTGGCGATGGCTGGATTAGCTTTACGTTTGCGTAAGGGACAGAGAGGCGGGACGAGGCCCGCCGGAACCCTAAAGGGAGGACAAGCATGTCTCGAAAAGTCAGCCTGGCCCTGGCGGCCACCTTGATGATGGCAGGCGCCGCGTCGGCCGACCCGATCGAGGGCAATTGGAAGACGCAGGCCGGATCGACGGCGGCGATCGCCGGCGGCGGGGCGTTTTCCATCACGCTCAAGTCCGGCAAATATGCCGGCAAGACGATCGGCTCCTTCAAGGCGGCCGGCGACAACAAGTACACCGGCACCATAACGGACCCCGAAACCGACAAGACCTATTCCGGCAAGGCGACGCTTTCCGGCACCTCGCTAAAGATGAGCGGCTGCGTTCTGGGCGGACTGATCTGCAAGACCCAGACCTGGCACAAGCTCTGACAGTCGAACGGATGACGATACAAAAACGGGGCCCGGCGCCCCGTTTTCTTTTTGAGCGCCGTTTCTGAGCGCAACGCTGGACAAGGCACTTCGCAGGCCTTCGGCCGGTCATGACCCCATCAGCCAATTTGAACGGCAGATGAATATCGGTCTCAGAACCGGTTCAGAGGCGTTCGGGCATTCTCCTCGCCATTGAAGGAGAGACCAATGCTTGTCGGCCGCTTCACCATCGTCTGCCTGCTGATGAGCCTGTTCGGCATGTTCTTCGCCATCCTCGTGGCCGAAGCCGGCCGTCCGGCGCGCTCACCGCGAATGGCCGATACCTGCCGGCTGGACTGCATGAACCATTTCGGCCGCTGAAACGACGAATACTCGAAACCGGAACGACCACCATGAACCGCATCGCTGCCTCCACCCTCAAAGCTCTTCGGCTCCTGCCGCGGGCGATGCTCATCCTGATGGTGCTTGCCGCTCCTGTGCTGGCGGTGCCGATGATGCGCGCCGACGCCGGTTCGGTCATCGAGGCGCCAACGCCGAAGAAGGCAGGCATCGGCTTCGTGCTGCTGGTCAGCCTGCAGCGTGGCTGACACGGCCAGAGAAAAATACTCCGCAAGGCGGGCTTCGCGCCCGCCTCCCCCTCCCAAGCGCTCTTCCAAATCCCTATATTGGGCCATGGAAAAGCGAATCTACCCCCAAGCCATCGAATCGGTCGTCATGCCGGAGCCTTTCGGCAGGCAGAGTTTTGACGACGCCAAGAAGGCGGTCGCGGCGCTGGAGGCGCTCTACGACCGCAACACCAAATTCCTGCGCGATTCCTTCGCCAAGCTCGCCGCCGGCGGCGACGAGAGCAGGCGCTACCGGGCCTTCTATCCGCAGATCGGCGTCACCACCACCTCGTTCACGCAGATCGACTCGCGCCAGGCCTACGGCCATATGCCGACGCCCGGGCATTTTGCCACCACCATCACCCAGCCAAAGCTGTTCGAGAACTATCTCGTCGAGCAGCTTCGGCTCATCATGCGCAATCACGGCGTCCAGGTCACGGTGTCGGAATCGACGACGCCGATCCCGCTGCATTTCGCCTTTCTGGAGGGCACCTATGTCGATGGCACGGCTGCCGAGCGGATCAGGCGGCCGATCCGCGACCTGTTCGACGTGCCGGATCTCGACGGCACGGACGACCAGATCGCCAACGGCACTTTCGAGGTGGCGTTCGGCGAGCCGAGGCCGCTGGCGCCGTTCACGGCCCAGCGCATCGACTATTCGCTGCACCGCATGACGCACTACACGGCGACCAGCCCGCAGCATTTCCAGAATTTCGTGCTGTTCACCAATTACCAGTTTTACATCGACGAGTTCGTGGCGCGGGCCCGCGAGCTGATGGAGAGCGGCGGCGGCGGTTACAGCGAATTCGTCGAGCCGGGCAACCTCGTGACTAAGGCCGGGGCCGGCGCGGCGAGCGAAGGCACCCCGCCACAGCGCCTGCCGCAAATGCCGGCCTACCACCTGAAGAAGTCGGGCCATGGCGGCATCACCATGGTCAATATCGGCGTCGGCCCGTCCAACGCCAAGACCATCACCGACCATATCGCGGTGCTTCGGCCACATGCCTGGGTGATGCTCGGCCACTGCGCCGGCCTGCGCAATACGCAGGCACTGGGCGACTATGTGCTGGCCCATGCTTATGTGCGCGAGGATCATGTGCTCGACGACGACCTGCCGGTCTGGGTGCCGATCCCGCCGCTGGCCGAGATCCAGGTGGCGCTGCAGGAAGCGGTCGCCGAGGTAACGGGACTTTCCGGCTACGATCTCAAGCGCATTATGCGCACCGGCACCGTCGCCACCATCGACAACCGCAACTGGGAACTGCGTGACCAGCGCGGACCGGTGCAGCGCCTTTCGCAGTCGCGCGCCATTGCGCTCGACATGGAATCGGCGACGATCGCCGCCAACGGCTTCCGCTTCCGCGTGCCCTACGGCACGCTGCTGTGCGTCTCCGACAAGCCTTTGCATGGCGAACTGAAACTGCCCGGCATGGCGACGGAATTCTACAAGCGGCAGGTGGCGCAGCACCTCACCATCGGCATCAGGGCGATGGAGAAGCTGGCCGAAATGCCGATGGAGCGGCTGCATTCGCGCAAGTTGAGAAGCTTCTCCGAGACTGCTTTCCAGTAGCCGAGGCAACTCATCGTCTTGCCCGGGCCGCAATTTTGCCGATAAGCAGGCCTGAGCGAGAGTATGTCGCTGCAAAAAGATGCCGGCGACATTCGGCAGAACACGACTGACCATGACAACAGGCGGCGCGCGCTCAAACATGACGGCTGGGGTGGCATTCCTGGCGATGACGGCACTCACGGCCGCGCTGCTGGCCGGATTCCTCGGCGCGCTGCATCCGGCCCTCGATTCGTTCTCGCATTTTCGTATTCACCTGAGCGTGCTCACGGCGCTCCTGGCGGTGGCGCTGCTTGCCAGTTCCTACCGGCTGCAGGCGGCAGCAGCGCTGCTCTTCGCCCTCGCCTGCCTCGCCACGACGGCCAGCGCGCTGCCCAGGTTGTGGCCGCAGCAGGCGGTCGCCAAACCTGCCGACCGTATCGTCTATAGCCTGCTGCAGATCAATCTTCGCTTCGACAATCCGACGCCCAAGAAGGTGCTGTCGCTGATCGGCCGCACCAACCCTGATGTGATCACCCTCGACGAGGTGTCGGGAATGTGGACGAGAGAGCTCGGCTATATCACCGGCGCCTATCCGTACCGCATCCTCTGCCCCTACCCCAACGGCGTGTTCGGCGTCGCGCTGCTCTCGCGACGGCCTTTTGCCGCCGGCACGGCGCCGCATTGCGAGCCGCGCGGCGCGATGGCTACCGCCACGATCGATTTCGGCGGCACCGGCGTCGATGTCGCGGCAATCCATTTGAGCTGGCCGTGGCCGCGCGAGCAGTACTGGCAGATCGGCGAGCTGGCGGGGCCGCTTGCCGCGCTCGGCGAAACCGCCATCATGGCCGGCGACTGCAACGCCGTGCCGTGGAGCGCTGCAGTGCGTCGTGTCGCCTCGCTCGGCGGACTGAGCGTTATGCCGTCGGCCGGGCCGACCTGGATCCATCGGAAGCTACCGGATTTCATCCGGCGCTTCGCCGGCCTGCCGATCGACCAGGTGTTCAGCAAGGGCGCCGTGACCATCCACTCGGCGACGCGGCTGGAAGACGCCGGTTCCGACCACTTGCCGGTGCTGATCGAGTTCTCGTTGCGGTCCGACGGCCGACAGCCCGAGGACGAGCATCAGTCGGCGCTGGCGGCAAACGCACAACTTGGCAACACGGGCGGTTAGCGTCGCATTGCTTCCCGCCGCATCGCCGGTTTCTGCTTGTGCCGCTAAGGCCTGATCAAAGCAGCGACGAGGTGCTCGACATGACCTCCTTCGCGGTGCTCGCGGGCATCGAAGGCATTTTGCCTGGCCTCGTATTCGGCATAGACGGCCTGGATGCGCCGGCGCGCCTCGCTGCGCGCCTTGTAGCAATAGGGGTCGTTAGCGACCCTAAGACCGGTGATCGAGCGATCGGTGACGCGCATCATTTCCCGGGCAATGCGGCCATGGGTTCCCTCGTGGGCGCGCACGCCGGCGAAGAACCGGTTCCAGCGCTTCTTCAATGCAGGCGTGGCTGGCGACGCCAAGCGGGGGAAAGTGTAGAAGAGACTGAGCGTTCCGTTTGCCTGCCGTATCCGGCACGAGCCCTTGTCCTGGATAACGCCAAGCTCCCAGTCGGCCGTATAGGCGGTCTGGGCGATGGCATGCGTCATGAAGCCGTGCTTGGGGCCCCTGCTGCCCATCGCCTCGATGAGCGCCGCGCCCGAATTGCCGGCAATGTCATAGGTGCGCGTCTGGACCAGCACCTTGGTGCCGGCCGAAGCCTGCGGCGCGCAGAGCGCGCCGAGCGCGACAAGGCATGTCAGAACCGCCAGGCGCATAACCGTCTCCTCCCTATCCTCAGGGAAAGGGAACACAAGCAGGCAGCGGATTCAACAGCCTTGAGGTTGCGCCGTCGCAACCGTATTGCTCTTGGTGCCGCCTCTTACCCGGCTCGAACCAGCTTCTCCCACAGGATGGCGGCTGGCGAGCCGGCCCGGCCAGACGTGGGGCTCACATGCCTTGGTAGACCGGCCCCTCTCCGCCTTGCGGGGGCACCCAATTGATGTTCCGGTTCGGGTCCTTGATGTCGCAAGTCTTGCAGTGGACGCAGTTCTGCGCGTTGATGACGAAGCGCACGTCCTTGGCGGACGGATCGGCAGCGGCATTGCCGTCCTTGTCCACCCACTCATAGACGCCGGCCGGGCAGTAGCGGGTCGATGGCCCGGCGAACACGTCGTGCTCGGAACGCTGCTGCAGCGCCATGTCGCCGACGATGAGGTGCACGGGCTCATTTTCCTCATGGTTGGTGTTGGACAAAAACACCGAGGAGAGCCGGTCGAAGGTCAAGACGCCATCCGCCTTCGGATAAGCGATTTTCTGGTGCTTGGAGGCGGGCTCGAGCGTCGCATAGTCGGCCTTGCCGTGCTTCAGCGTGCCGAAGGGCGAGAAGCCGAACAGCGTGTTCAGCCACATGTCGAGACCACCGATGCCGACACCGACGATGGTGCCGAAGCGCGACCACAGCGGCTTCACGTTGCGCACCTTCTTCAGGTCCCTGCCGATGTCGCTGCCGCGCCAGGCGTCTTCATAGGAGGCGAGCTCGTCATTGGCCCGGCCGGCGGCAATGGCGTCCGCGACATGCTCGGCCGCCAGCATGCCCGACAGCACCGCATTGTGCGAGCCCTTGATGCGGGGCACGTTGACGAAGCCGGCCGCGCAGCCCATCAGCACGCCGCCCGGGAATGAAAGCTTCGGCACCGATTGCCAGCCCCCCTCGGTGATGGCGCGAGCGCCATAGCCGATCCGCTTGGCGCCCTCGAAGGTGCCTCTGATCGCCGGATGAGTCTTGAAGCGCTGGAATTCCTCGAAGGGCGAGAGCCAGGGGTTCTTATAGTTCAGATGGACGACGAAGCCGACCGCCACCTGGTTGTCTTCGAGATGGTAGAGGAAGGAGCCGCCGCCGGTTTTCATGTCGAGCGGCCAGCCGAAGGAGTGCTGCACCAGCCCCGGCTTGTGGTTCTCAGGCTTGACCTGCCAGAGTTCCTTGAGACCGATGCCGAACTTGGCGGGCTCGCGGCCGTCGGCAAGCTGGTATTTGTCGATCAGTTGCTTGGCCAAAGAGCCGCGCGCGCCCTCGCCGATCAGCACGTATTTGCCCATCAGCGCCATGCCCGGAGCGTAGGCCGGGCCATGCGTGCCGTCCTTCTCGACGCCCATGTCGCCAGTGATCACGCCGGTCACGGCGCCGGCTTCGTTGTAGACAAGGCTCGCCGCGGCAAAGCCCGGATAAATCTCGACGCCGAGCGCCTCGGCCTTGGTCGCCAGCCAGCGGCAGACATTGCCGAGCGAGACGATGTAGTTGCCGTGATTGTTCATCAGCGGCGGCATCAGGAAGTTGGGTAGGCGGAAGGACCCGGCGGGGCCGAGCACCAGAAAATGATCGTCGGTGACAGGCGTCTTGAAAGGGTGCCCTTCCTCCTCGCGCCAGCCCGGCAAAAGGCGGTCGATGCCGATCGGGTCGACGACGGCGCCGGATAGGATATGGGCGCCGACCTCGCCGCCCTTTTCCAGCACGACGACGGAAAGGTCGGGGTTGAGCTGCTTCAGACGGATCGCCGCGGCAAGGCCGGCCGGACCGGCGCCGACGATGACCACGTCGAATTCCATGCTCTCGCGTTCGATTTCGCTCATCTGCCCCTCGCTGGCTTGCCCTATTCTCGCATTTTGCTGGCTCACGCGCTGCATAGCGCATCAATTCGCGACGCGAAACCGGCGCTGACGTGACAAAGCCGATTTCGACAAAAAGTCGCGGTGTTCCATACGAAACGGCCATCGGACAGGCGACGGCGAAGCATAGGCCAGGGTCATGCAGTTGGAAGGCCAGGCCTGTTCGGCACGTTTTTAATTGTTCGACGGCTTGCTTATCGGCAATACTTGGCCCCATGCGCACTCCCGAGCCAATCGGCTTTTCATTGAAGCGCTTACTCTTCACGCTCGGCGTGCTCTGCCGCGCGGTTCTTCCGCTCCTCTTTTCGCTCGGCGCCGCCCAGGCCGATCCGCAAAAAGTCTGGGCGGCCGGCGCCTACTCCTTTTCCGACGAGCTCGGCGGCTTCCGCATCACCGGCGCCTCCGGAATTGGCACCAAGGATGACCCGCTGGTCATCACCGAGGAGCTGAATTCGGCGACGCCAGTGACGCTGACCATCCGCGCGATCAGGCCGATCGAAGCCTTCGGCAGGGCCGGCAACGTGGCCAATGGGGTTATGTACATGCGCATCGACGTGCTCAACAACAGCTCCCTGCCCTGGGTCGAGTTCCAGTTCGAGTTGCAGGAAATCCTCGACCAGCCGAGCGTGTTCGGCGACGGCCTCTCCTTCGACCAGCGCAACAAGAATCCCGACAACATCGTCTCGAGCAACTTCGCCGATTTCGACCGCCAGTTCGAACCCTATGACCGGCTCTTGTTCAAGAACGGCAAGGTCGACCCGCTGAAGACGGCGACGTTCGAGTTCCTGATCACCGACTACACGCCGCGCTGGACATTTTTCCTGGTGCAGGATCCGCGCATACCGACGGGCTGACAGACATTGCGCTGAATGGCGAATTCCCGGCGGTTGCAAATCTTTGCCGCGCGGACGATGGTGGCGCCATGACTGCCGCCTCCCCCAACAACCCGATCGATATCGCAGAGCTGCTGGCCTTCTATGCCAGCGCCGGCGTTGACGAGGCGCTGGAAGACACACCTGTCAACCGCTTCGCCGAGGCCAAGCCGAAGCAAGCCGAGCGCGCGCCGGCGCAGGCGGCGACCGCGCGTGAAAGCATGCCCCTGGAGCGGCCGGCATCGGAGCCCGGATTGGAGGCAGGCCGGGCGGCGGAACGGCCGGCGGCATCGACGGGACTTGACGCAAGCCAAGTGCCCGATGCGCCGCGGCGCCCGACGCTCACCACCGC
>NZ_RZSV01000205.1:0-9993 GCF_004023205.1 Mesorhizobium sp. M1A.F.Ca.IN.020.03.2.1
ATATCGCCTCGGCCCACATTACCACTTTCGGCGAAAAGGTCATCGACACCTTCTATGTCACCGACCTTACCGGCCAGAAGATCGACAGCCCGACGCGCACGGCCACGATCCACAAGCGGCTGATCGACACACTCGAAGGCAACGCGCCCGAACGCAACGGCAAGGCCAAGGCGGCGGCCGCCGAGTGATCATCACCATCCATTTGACGCAATTCCGCAGGCAGTCATCCTCCGCATGAGCCTTGTCAAAAAATTCGCCACCGTCGCCTCCGGCACGCTGATGAGCCGCGCGCTGGGTTTCGGCCGCGAGATGCTGATGGCGGCGGCCCTCGGCACCGGACCGGTCGCCGACGCCTTCAACGCCGCCTTCCAGTTTCCCAACACCTTCCGCCGGCTGTTCGCCGAAGGCGCCTTCAACGCCGCCTTCGTGCCGCTGTTCGCCAAGGAGATCGAAACGCACGGCACCGACGGCGCAAAGCGCTTCTCGGAGGAAGTGTTCGGCGTGCTGTTCTCGGCGCTTCTGGCGCTCACCATCGCCATGGAACTGGCGATGCCGCTGATCGTCCGCTATCTGGTGGCGCCGGGCTTTGCCGACATTCCGGGCAAGTTCGAGACGACCGTCCGGCTGGCGACGATCATGTTTCCCTATCTGATCTGCATGTCGCTCGGCGCCATGATGGCCGGCATGCTGAACTCGCTGCGCCGCTATTTCGCCGCGGCCATCGCCCCCGCTTTCCTCAACATCATCCTGATCAGCGTGCTCGCCTATGCCTGGTATCATGGGCTCGACGCGCATGATGTCGGCTTCGGCCTATCCTGGGGCGTGCTGGCGGCGGGCATCGTGCAGCTCGCCATCGTCTGGGTAGCGGTGCGCCATGCCGGCATCTCGATCGGCTTCCGCCGACCCAAGATGACGCCGAACGTCAAGCGGCTCCTGATCCTGGCGCTGCCGGCCGCTATTACCGGCGGCATCACCCAAATCAACCAGCTGATCGGCACGGCGATTGCCTCCGGGCAGAACAGCGCCGTGTCATCGCTCGCCTATGCCGATCGCATCTACCAGCTGCCGCTCGGCGTCGTCGGCGTTGCGGTGGCGATCGTGCTGCTGCCGGAGCTGTCGCGTGCTTTGAAATCGGGCAATCTAATCGAGGCGGCCAATCTGCAGAACCGCTCGGTCGAGTTCACGCTGTTCATGACCTTGCCGGCGGCCGCGGCGCTTTGGGTGATGTCGGAGCCGATCGTGCGGCTGGTCTATGAGCGCGGCGCCTTCGCCGCCAACCATTCGACGCCGATCGTCGCCTCGATCCTGGCGATCTTCGGCCTCGGCCTGCCGGCCTTCGTGCTGATCAAGGCCTTCACGCCCGGCTATTTCGCGCGCGAGGACACGCGCACGCCGATGATCTTCGCCGCCATCTCCGTCGGCGTGAACGTCGCCACCGCGCTGAGCTTGTTTCCTTCGATGGGCGCGCCGGGCATCGCCGTCGCCTCGGCCGTCGCCGGCTGGGTCAACGCGGCTTTGCTGCTCGGCATGTTGATAAAGCGCGGCCACTGGGGTCGTGACATACCGCTCTTGAAGCGCATTCCCCGGCTGGTGCTGTCGGCTGTTGTGATGGCGGTCGCGCTCTATTTCGCCGAGCACTATTTCGCCGCGCGGCTCGGGCCCGGCTCGCCGCTGGTGGTGAAGGCGACGACCCTGTTCGCGCTCGTCGGCGGAGGGGCTGCGCTCTACTTCATCACCGCCTTCGGCACCGGCGGCGCCGATTTCGGCATGATCCGTCGGAACGTGAAGCGCGGCACGGGGAAATCTGCGCCGCGGAAATCGAACACCGGCTTGGACGAATAACTCGAGCTGGCTTTCAGCAACAGCGGTCTTGATCCCGCATTCGCCTTCGTCCATAAGCCCGCCGTCGCAAGACTTTCGCCGCGCGCGGTTTCCAGCCGCATGATTGGCTCCAAAAAGTCTGCAACTTTTTGGAACATGCGTATACGGCCCTCCACAAGCCATGAGGAAATCATGTCCGCCTTCAAGCCCCTCGTCTTCTCGGGCGTCCAGCCGACCGGCAATTTGCATCTGGGCAACTATCTCGGTGCCATCAAGAAATTCGTCGCCCTCCAGGAACAATCCGACTGCATCTATTGCGTCGTCGACCTGCATTCGCTGACGGCGCAGCTCGTGCACCAGGACCTTGGCGACCAGACGCGCTCGATCACCGCAGCCTTCCTGGCATCGGGCATCGACCCCAAGAAGCACATCGTCTTCAATCAGTCGCGGGTCATCCAGCACGCCGAGTTGGCCTGGATCTTCAACTGCGTGGCGCGCATCGGCTGGATGTACCGGATGACGCAGTTCAAGGACAAAGCCGGCAAGGACCGCGAGAACGCCTCGCTCGGCCTGCTCGCCTATCCGAGCCTGATGGCCGCCGACATCCTGCTCTACCGCGCCACCCATGTGCCGGTGGGCGAGGACCAGAAGCAGCATCTGGAATTGACCCGCGACATCGCGCAAAAATTCAACAACGACTTCTCGGAGAAGATCGCGGCGCTTGGCGTCGGCGTCGAGATGCAGTTCGGCGAAGAGACGGTCAATGGCTACTTCCCGATCACCGAACCGGTGATCGGCGGTCCTGCGGCGCGCATCATGAGCCTGCGCGACGGCTCGAAGAAGATGTCGAAGTCGGACCCGTCGGACCTGTCGCGCATCAACCTCACCGACGATGCCGACACAATCTCGAAGAAGATCCGCAAGGCCAAGACCGATCCGGAGGCCTTGCCGAGTGAAGTCGGCGGGCTGGAAAGCCGGCCGGAAGCCGAAAACCTGGTCGGCATCTATGCCGGCCTCGCCGAAATTTCCAAAGCCGACGTGCTGAAGGAATATGGCGGCCAGCAGTTTTCCGTGTTCAAGCCGGCGCTGGCCGACCTTGCAGTCGAAAAGCTCGCGCCGATCGCCTCGGAGATGCGCCGCATCGAGGGCGACCGCGCCTATGTCGACGCCGTGCTCAAGGACGGCGGCGAGCGCGCCCGCGCGATCGCCGAAGGCACGATGAAGACGGTGCGCGACATCATCGGCCTGTTGCAGGACTGATCGGTCCTCGCTGGTTGACTGGGATCGCCATACCGGCCGGCGGCTTGCCGCCGGTCCCTGGCGGTGGCAGATTGCGGCCGAATTGATACCTAGCGGACAGACATGGTTTCCAAACGCCTCAGCCGTGAAGCCGGACATCGCCGCAAATTCCTGGCGATCATCGACGATACGCCGGAATGCGAGCGCGCGGTCGCCTACGCATCGACGCGCGCACAGAGCACCAGCGGCGTGCTGGTCCTGCTCTATGTGATCGAGCCGGACGATTTCCAGCATTGGCTGGGGGTTGAGAAGATCATGCGCGAGGAAGCCAACGCGACCGCGCGCGCGGCGCTCGACACCTATGCCAGCAAGGTGCGCCAGAAGGTCGGCATCGAGCCGGAACTGGTGGTGCGCGAAGGCAAGCCGACCGAGGAAATCCACAAGCTCATCGAGGAAGACCAGGATATCGCCATCCTGGTGCTGGCGGCCGGCGCCGGCAAGGAAGGTCCGGGGCCACTGGTGAGTGCGGTGGCCGGCCGGGGCGCCGCCTTCCCCATCCCGGTTACCGTGGTGCCGCAGAACCTCTCCGACGAGGAAATCGAGAGCCTGGCCTGAATTGGGAAGGCCCCTCCTGCCCGATTGGAACGTCGCCGATCCGCAGATACACATCGATGTTATCAACCAGCCCATAGCCCTTGGCCCGTGTCGGCGGCGCGCCATTTGGAATGGTCACGGAAACGCCATTCCAAAGGAGCGCCGGTGGACGAATCAACCCGGAAAGCAGGGCGTAGCGGCACGTCAAAGCCGCGAAACGCTGGGACTGGATCACCGGTGCAGCCGCGCTCGCAGGCAGCGCGATCACAGCAAAAAGCCCGGCAGACGCCTGATGCGCAGCAGGAGCGCAGGCACCGCGTGCTCGCCAAGGGGCACCCGGCCATGGTGGACAGCATCGCCGGCGCGATTACGGTCAAGAATCTCGATCTCTACTATATCCTCGCTCCCGACGCCCAGATACCGGTGAAAGGCGAGCACGGCTTCGGGCTCTATTTCCACGACTGCCGTTTCCTCGGCGGCTATGAGATGACGCTGGGCGGTTTGCCGCCGATCGTGTTGGCCTCGACCGCGCAAAGAGGTTACGCCGCGCTTTTCGAACTGGCCAATCCCGACCTGCATTGCGATGGGGGGCGACTGATCCCCAAGGACGAGCTCGGCATCCGCTGGGAGCGCATTCTCGATGCGGAGCAAACATGTGTGCGAGAGGTTCTGACCATCCAGAATTTCGGCAACGAGCCGCATGGCTTTCCGCTGGCCCTGCACTTCGGCGCCGGCTTCGAGGACATTTTCAATGTGCGCGGACTGGTGCCGAAGAACCTCGGCAGGTGCGAGCGGCCTGCCTGGCGCGACGGCAGCCTCCACTTTGTCTATCACGGCGCCGACCACGTTCGCAGAACGGCAACAATCGGTTTCTTGCCGGCACCCGATGCCATGCACAGAACCGCGGCCGAGTTCCAGTTCGATGTTTCGCCAGGAGAAAGGCGCACCATCGCCATCACCATAGAATTGAGGGAACTGTCGGAAGAGCCGGAGGCCGAGCAAATGAGCCAGCACCCGGCGTTTGCTCTCGAGGGCTTTGCCGGGACGGTTCAGGCGGATACTGAAAAATGGCTGGAGCAACACACGAAGTTCGACAGCGACAGCCTGCTGCTCAACAGCATCATGGACCGTTCGCTGCGCGATCTCGCGGTGCTCAGGTCGGATCTTGGCAACAGGGAGTATTTCGCAGCCGGCGTGCCGTGGTACGTCGCGCTGTTTGGACGCGACAGCCTGATCGTCGCGCTCGAGATGCTCGCCTTCCAGCCGGAGATCGCCGCCCAGACGCTGCGCCTTCTAGCCGGCTATCAGGGACGTCGAACGGATCGATGGCGAGAGGAGCAGCCCGGCAAGATACTGCATGAGCTGCGCGTCGGCGAGCTCGCTCGCGCGGGCAATGTCCCACATGCCAGATTCTACTGCACGGTCGACGCGACCCCGCTCTTCCTGCTGCTTCTCGGCCGCTATGCCGCGTGGACAGGCGACGTGGGGCTCTTCCGCGAACTGCGGGAGCCGGTGGAAAAGGCCTTGGGCTGGATCGCCAAGGCCGGAGACGGGCATGGCGAAGGCTATGTCAAATACCGGACCATCTCGGAAAGCGGTCTCGTCAACCAGGGGTGGAAGGATTCGGCCGACGCGATCGTCAGGACCGACGGCAGCATCGCCAGGCCGCCGATCGCGCTGGTCGAGGTGCAGGGCTATGTGTTTGCGGCCAAGCATGCCATCGCCGATCTCTACGAACGCATTGGCGAGCGCAACAGCGCCAGGCAGGTTCGCGGCGAGGCCGAAAAGCTTCGGACACGGTTCAACCGCGACTTCTGGTGCGAGGACCTGGACACTTTCGCGCTGGCGCTCGAGGCGCGCGGCCGCCCGGTCGCGGTCGTTTCCTCCAACCCGGGCCATGCGCTGTGGAGCGGTATCGCGGATCGGGGCAAGGGCCGCCGAACCGTGCGGCGGCTGATGCAGGACGACATGTTCAACGGCTGGGGCGTGCGCACGCTCTCGAGCGCGGAGCGGCGCTACAATCCCGTCGGATATCATCTCGGCACCGTCTGGCCGCATGACAATGCGCTGCTGGCGGCCGGCTGCCGGCGGTATGGCGAGGACGGCGCGGCGCTGAGGACCTTCACCGCCATTGTCGAAGCGGCGATGCACTTCCGCCATCACCGGCTGCCGGAGGCGATGGCGGGCTTTCAGCGCAACGATTTCCAGGTGCCGGTGCACTATCCCGTGGCCTGCCACCCGCAGGCATGGGCAGCGGGCGCGGTGCCGTTCCTGGTGACCACCTGCCTCGGCCTGGAGCCCGACGCCTTCGCAAACAGGCTGCGGATCGTGCGGCCGCGACTGCCCGATTTCGTCAGCCGCATCGAGCTTCGCGGGCTGCGGGTCGGCGAGGCAAGCGCCGACCTCGAATTCATGCGCACGGCGGACGGCGCCGAGGTGAACATCCAGAAGACGAGTGGACAACTCAGCGTGGAAGTCGGAGGATAGGCTTGCCGTGGCGAAGCGCTCCGCCGGGGCAAAAACATTCCGCCAGCCAGCCGTTCGGGCGACGCGTTTCGCTTGAATGTCCAGCCGATAGAGCCTATTTAGAACTATTCCAAACTATCGGCCCGGAAGGGCCTGGAGATATCCATGTTCATCCAGACCGAATCGACGCCGAACCCGGCGACGCTGAAATTCCTGCCCGGCAAGGAAGTGCTGCGCGACGGCACCGCCGACTTCCGCGACGCCGAAGGCGCCGCGCAGGCTTCGCCGCTGGCCGGCCGGCTGTTCGAGATCCCCGGCGTCACCGGCGTCTTCTTCGGCTACGACTTCATCACCGTGACCAAGGACGGTCCCGACTGGCAGCACCTGAAGCCGGCGATCCTCGGCGCCATCATGGAGCATTTCATGTCCGGCGCGCCGGTCATGGCTTCGGCGGCCCCGGCCAACGATGCCGGCCAGGCCGGCGAGTTCTACGACAAGGCGGATGAGGAGCTGGTGCTGACCATCAAGGAGCTGCTCGACACCCGGGTGCGCCCGGCGGTCGCGCAGGATGGTGGCGACATCACCTTCCGCGGCTTCGAGAACGGCACCGTGTTCCTGCACATGAAGGGTGCCTGTGCCGGTTGCCCGTCATCGACGGCGACGCTGAAGCACGGCATTCAGAACCTGCTTCGGCATTTTGTTCCGGAAGTGCAGCAGGTCGAGCAGGTCGCCTGATAATTCTGCTCCGCCGGCCGCCTGTTGCGGTTTCTGAGCTTCTCGGCGGAGTGAATTTTCTCCAACCGCAAAAACAAAAAACCGGGCCCCAACAGCCCGGTTTTCTGTCTTTGGACGTCTTGTTGTTGCCTAGACGGTCCGCGCACGCAAGCTTTTGTCCGCGGCCATCGTGATCACATCACGATGACCTTGGCGCCGACCGAAGTGCGGTCGTAGAGATCGATAATGTCCTGGTTCATCAGGCGGATGCAGCCCGACGACATCGCCTTGCCGATGGAGAACCACTCCGGGCTGCCATGCAGGCGGTAGCCCATGTCGCCGCCCTTGTTGAACAGATACATGGCGCGCGCGCCGAGCGGGTTCTTCAGGCCCGGCTCCATGCCGCCCGCGAATTTGGCGAGTTCGGGCTGGCGCTTGATCATCGGCGCCGGCGGCGTCCAGGTCGGCCATTCGCGCTTCAGCGCGATATGGGCGGTGCCGTGCCACTCGAAGCCCTCGCGGCCGACCCCGATGCCGTAGCGCATGGCCATGCCGTCACCCTCGACGAAGTAGAGGAACTTGTTCTGGGTGTCGACGATGATGGTGCCGGGCTTCTCGGGAGTGTCGTAGCGCACTTCCTGCCGGCGGAAGCGGGCCGGAACCTTCTCGATCGGGATGCGCGGCAGCTGATAGCCGGCATCGGTCATCGCGCCATAGTTGTTGGTGAAGATTTGCCCGCCAATGGTGCTGCACCCGCTGATCGCGGTCGACAGCGCCAGGGCGGCGACGATTGCAAACGACTTCAAGCGCATGAATAGGTCCGACGCCCCGCCTTTTATCAGCGGCACGAGTCGGCCGCTTTCTCACCATCATTCATGCTGGCATTTCTTTTGCTTGCCAAGCGTGCACTGCCTATATGCATGACCTTCCCTGCTGGTAAGTGCCGAACTGCGGCATTTCGGCAACAGGGGTCCCAGGATTGTGAAGTAAAATCAACGGGGCAGCCGGAAAGGCTGCCGGAGACAGGAGAGCGCCATGAATGTCGGTGATGCCGCCGAGCGTTCCGGCCTGCCGGCCAAGACCATCCGCTACTATGAGGAGATCGGCCTGATCCTGCCGGCGCGGGCCGAAAACGGCTACCGCGACTACTCGCGCGACGACGTGCACCGGCTGGCCTTCTTGCGCCGCGCCCGCAACCTCGGCTTTTCAATCGATGATTGCAGGCAGCTGATGGCGCTTTATCAGGACCGCGACCGCGCCAGCCATGACGTGCGCGAAATCGCCAGCGCCCATGTCAGGGCGATCGAGGAAAAGGTGCGCGAACTGCAGTCGATGCGCGCGACGCTACAGAAGCTGATCCACGCCTGCCACGGCGACGACCGGCCGGACTGCCCGATTTTGGATGACATGGCGGGGGCGGCGTGAAGTCGCCGACCGGAGCTAGACAAGTATCCGATCTCTATCTTAGCTCTTGAGCCAGAAACAAATCCTCGGCAGGAGTGCTCCACCCGTAAAGGGATACTGGCTCATCGTCGGCACCGAGATTTCGGATCAGGAAGCGCAAGCCGAATACGCCAGGCTTTGGAAGCCCATCGGCGAGAAGTATCAGGCACGCAGCAATCCTTCGAAAGTGCCGCCCCTGCTGGTGGAGGCGCGCGATGCCGGTCGGGTGATCGTCGTCCAATTCCCGTCATTGGAAGCTGCCAAGGCCTGCTATGACGACCCGGAAGCGAAGCGGTTTGCGCTGCAGGCGTCGAACCGCGTGCTGCTCATCTTCGAAGGGGATCTGGGGGAGGCTGGATGAGGCGCTCTACAATGAAGCGTCAATCATCGGCATTACTTGGGCGATCACCGATTGGCCTGTAACGCTGATTGCGTTCGGCTTAGGATTTTTTTGGGGTTCATACTGCGGATGCAGCAGGGTAGCAACACTCTCAAGTGTTGCGGTGGTCTGTGAAATATATAACCGCCCGCGCCTTTCGCCCTCGTTAGGTGGGCGACGGAGTTGCCCGGGTCCGTGTTATCTGGGCCGAAATAGCGCCATTTGATTTCGCCTGTGACGCCATATTTGGTCTTTATCCTGCGCACTTCGTCTGCAATGCCATGCCATTGGGCCTCATGCATGATAAGACCGGCTGTGACAAAATAGGGCCTATTGCCCACGCGGCAGGGTTTGGGCGGGCTACCACTCTCGTCAATAAAGCAAAGGTGCATTCTGCAATGTCAGGCAAACCCGCTGAAAAGAGTCAAGTTGAGAAGTTCCGCGAACTGGCGCGGGAGATTGAAACCGTCGATTCCGAAGAGCCGTTGAACGCGGCGATTAAGAAAGTGGCAAAGTCCCCGCCGCCGCCTAAGCACGACGAGAAAGCGGGAAAGAAGCCTCGCTAGCCCCTTGGTCGTCATCATAAGACTTCCACCAAGTGCCGCGCAGGATGCTGGCGATATCCCGATCCTGTGTGGGGTGACGCATCCGGTGAGGATCGAGCAACGGTTCGGTTTCTATGAGCCGCCGTCGTGAGCGTTCGATATACTCTCTCGATCTGGCGATTAGAATGCTGTCCTGATTGGAATAAAGCGCGCGATGGGGATTGTTGGGAGACATAGCGTGGCTCCGGTCTTATGCAGACGGGAGCGCTAGATCGCTGTCTCTCAGCCGCCGATGTCCGTTGGGTCGTTACCGGCGATAGTGGTCAACATACCGGAACCCAATTCGGTTCCCGAATTAATTGTGCGTCTGGGTCTGTCAAATATACAATCGCCCTTTAATATCGTGTTCAAACCGTGAACAAAATCTGGCATGGTGCCTGCCATGCCTATCGTTTCCGCGATTCCCCTCAACCCGCTGATCGACGGCCGCCAGTCGGAGCGCGCCATGCTGGTGCGGCGCGGCGTGCAGCGTCTGCTGACCCAAATGGGCGCGCATGTGCTGCCAGAGCTATCCCTGGCCACCGGCCGGCGGGCCGATCTTGTCGCGCTGACCCGGCAGGGCGACATCTGGATCATCGAGATCAAATCCTCGATCGAGGATTTTCGCGTCGATCGCAAATGGCCGGACTACCGGCTGCATGCCGACCGCTTCTTCTTCGCCACCCATCCCGGCGTGCCCGCGGAAATCTTTCCGGAGGAATGCGGCTTCCTCCTCTCCGACCGCTATGGCGC
>NZ_RZSV01000206.1:0-9923 GCF_004023205.1 Mesorhizobium sp. M1A.F.Ca.IN.020.03.2.1
ACGATCGAGCGCCGCCTGTCCGGCCTCGCCTGGAACTTTACCCAGCGCGGGTTTGCGCTCGACCGCGCCGATCGCCACATCGCCACCGTGCTCGCCGGCATCCGCCGCAAGCACGCAAAACCGCCGCGGCAGAAGGAAGCCGTGCTCGGAGACGACATCAAGGCGATGGTCAACACGCTCGGCCACGACCTGAGGGGCCTGCGCGACAGGGCGATCCTCCTCCTCGGTTTCGCCGGCGGCCTGCGCCGCTCGGAAATCGTCGGCCTCGACGTCGTGCGTGACGACAAGAGTGACGGCGCCGGCTGGATCGAGATTTTTGCCGACAAGGGCGTGCTGGTGACGCTGCGCGGAAAAACCGGCTGGCGCGAGGTTGAGGTCGGCCTCGGCGCATCCGCCCAGACTTGCCCGGTCGCCGCACTCGAGAGCTGGATCCGTTTTGGCCGCATCGCCAGAGGCCCTCTCTTCCGCCGCATCTTCAAGGACAACAAGACCGTCGACGTCGAACGTCTCTCCGACAAGCATGTCGCCCGCCTGGTCAAGCAGACCGCCCTCGCCGCCGGCGTCCGCTCCGATCTTCCGGAAGGGGAGCGCGCGCTGCTGTTCTCAGGGCACTCGCTGCGCGCCGGCCTTGCCTCTTCGGCCGACATCGAGGAGCGCTACGTGCAGAAGCAGCTCGGCCATGCCTCGGCCGAGATGACCCGCAAATATCAGCGCCGGCGCGATCGGTTCCGGGTCAATCTCACCAAGGCGTCGGGACTCTAGAAAGTCCCCTCCCCTGCTCAGTGCGCGGCTGCAGGAGTTTTGTTGTTGACGTTGGCCACGGTACTATTTGACGATAAAGCACGCAGCACCGCCTCAGGCTCCCGGTCCATGACGCGTAGCAGTGTACGGGCCGCGCCGCTTGGCTGTCGCTTGCCCTGCTCCCACTTCTTGTAGCCGGATGGGCTGGTTCCCAGCACGGTCGCCATCTCATCCTGTGACAGGTCGAGCTTCTTGCGGATAGCTTTGGCGTCGACCGCGCCAACATCGACGCTGTGCACCTTGATACCGGGAACGTCCTTACCCTGCGCGTGCGCCAGAGCTTCCGACATAGACTGGATCAGATCAGCGCCGAATTTTGTTATCTCGCTTATGTCATGCTCCTGTTCGCTGCCTTGTCGCACAGCTCGAACGCGCGCTGATCTCGGAGCGACCCAAAGCCGGGATTGCGGCCACCCGGAAGAAGCGGGGGCTGCCCGGCAATCCGGGGATGCGGGAGCGGCGTCCCGCTGCCCATATGAAGACCGCCGCGGCGCGGCGCAAAATGGTCAGCCTCATCGGTCAAGAACCTGCCCGATCGGGCCCGACGGCTTGGTCTCGCCGGGGCACCACTCGCACCGTGACCGGTTTCCCACGGCGCGATCTCCGCTGCAGGCAGGCCTCAGTTTATGACCCGCGGCTGACGATCAACATCTCCGCTCCGCTTATACGCCGCCCAGGCATCAGCTGGAACAGCGCTGCCGGCCCGCGCCAGCCAATCCGCACGATCGGCCTCGGTAAGAGAGTTCCACCACACCATCCCGGCGGTTTCATCGGGCGTCGATTCCCGGTCGTGTTCGTTTTTCATGGCCTCGATCCTCGCATACGGCGCTTTTCCCAACAAGCTCTGCAGCCACGATCCAGGGCCGTGGTGTCGATCAAACCCGTTCGGCTCATCACGATCCGCGCCCCGGCTTGTCGAGGCTGCGGCGCAACGCATCGCTAATTTCCAGTCGCGATTCGGTGCGAACGACCTTCCCCGCCGTTTCCAGATCGACGGCCGCGGCTTCAGCTCCGTTTCCGGCGGCCTTCGACGCCTCAAGCTTTGCCCGCAGCAAGGCCATAACCATCGGCCAGACCGAGAACTTTCCGGCCTTAGCCCGATCCGTCAGGCTGCGCAAATAGCCGCCGGCGCTATTGATCTGGTCCTGCCGCTGGTAGATCGCGGCAATGGTAATCGCCGCCTGCTGCTCACCCATTGCCGTTCGCGCTTCCTCCCAGGCGCTCGGGCTGATGCCCATGGCTGGCCGGGCAACCTCGGCCGCAGCCAGAAATTCACGCCAGTTGCGGATTCCGCCGCCGCCCTTCACCAACCAGAGCATGTTCGGGCAGGCATCCAGCACGATTCCCAACGGCAGCTCGCGCTTCGGCAGGCTCCGCACGTTGTCGGTTTCCGCTGCGCTGCCGCTCGCTTCACTTTTATTTCCTAAGCCGCTTTCAGATTCAGATTTAGAGTCTGGTTTTGAATTCTGTATGTGGCGCTCGATATGAGACTCATTGGCGCTCATATTCTTTGTTTTTACGAATGATTCCAATGCCTCACGCACTTCAGCCCAGAGGTCCTCTAGCTCGGCAGCAATGGCTTCGAGGACCTGGCGGGGCGCTGTACGGGGAATCTTGCCGACGATGGCTTGATAGGTTTGCTGGACCCTGCCCCAATTTGCAGGAACGCCTTCCTCAATGCCGGCATCTATCATCTTAACGATGTCACGGCGGCATATGGTTAGCCGTTCCTTAACGACCCGGTAGGCCTTCTTCTCGGCTCGGACGACTTCCGCCAGCTCCTTGAACTCCGTTGCGCGCGCCACGATCGGCGAGATGTCGAAGCCGTATGCTTGCTCGATCTCGCCCCCCTGCCCCTTCCGGGCGAAGCGCTTGCCGTTCGGGCTGTCCCTGCGGATGATCAAGCCACACTCCACCAGGACGGCCAGGTGCCGCCGTAGCGTCGCGGGTGGCATGCCATTGGCGCGGCCGATCAGCTGCTCATTGGACGGCCAGACGATCAGCTCGCTATCGCCGTAGAGCGCGGTCTCCGGATGAAACGAAAGCAGGGCGTCAAGTATGGCCAGTGCGCGATCGGTCGCGCCCAAGGCGCCCCGGGCTTCCTTGATGTTCTGGAAGACATGCCATTTGTGGACGGTCAGGTCCGCCGGCATTGCCTTTGCGGCCACCTGGCTTGAAATCATGCCAAGCGTCATCGGCCGCCGCCCAAAGGGCGTCGTTGAGATATGCGTGTCCATTTCCCTTTACCTTCCTTCAGGCAAAAGAAACCTGCCCGCCGAAGATGGCGCCAAAAACTCTTGACAGTGATTCCTGGAAGTGTGATTCTCTTAGGTGCTAATCGAGAGAAGGGCTTCCGGAGACGCGTTTTCGGGGGCCTTTTTCTTTTGCTGTCAGTTTCCTTTCACAGTTGGATACGAACTCATCGCCGAAGCGGACCATGCCAGCACGGCCTCAAGCTCCAAACCACCTTGTCAGCTGACAAGGTTTCTACGCGGGCCCAAGTTCACTCACCGCCCTCGCGAGCGAAGAACCTCTCGATCAGCGCGGGTAGCTCCCCCTCCAGGAATGAGGCGAATGCCGGTGCGCGATCTCTTTCAATTGTCAGCTTCACATCGGCCCCAGAGAATACGGCCTTCCCGACCACTTCTCCGGTCGGGGCCACCAGCACCAGATCACTCTGTTGTTTTACCGGAGCCTTCCTCGCCGCTGCGTACGCAAGCTTGAATCGCTCATCAGACGGGAGGCGCGAAACCTTGTCAGGTGACAAGGTTTCGCGGATTCGCATGAGCACATCAGTCTCTGCGGAAACCGCATTCGCTAGTGCGACCCAGCGGGGCCGGCCGACCTTCGGCGCTCGTCCGATTGCTTCGATAACATCCCCCGGAAGAGCACGGCACACGGATCGCAAGCGCGCCAATTCGGGATCATCGATTGAAAGCGCCGCTCGGATGTCGCGCGCCTTGAGACCCGCCTCGTCCATACGCCACGCGAACAAGGCGCGTTCAATCCAACTAAGGTCTTGCCGCGCGGCATTTTCAATCCCTTGCGCGACCACAAGCTCGACATCGGAAAGATCCAGCACCGTCGCCTTGAGCTTGATGCCAAGCTCCCGGGCTGCGCGCCAACGCCGGTGCCCGTAGACAACCTGGTATCGGCCTTCGACACCGGGGTGCTTCCGCACCTGGATCGGCAGCTTCTGGCCTTCCTCGGCAATGAGCTTCTTCAGCGCTTCGAAATCGGCGCTGTTGTCATCCGGAAGCCGGTCGGGAAACGGAGAAGGATCAATCAGTTCCGGATCGAGATCCAACCCCACGCCTGCGTCGACGATCGCCTGAAGTCGATCTCGCTGTTCCCGAAGGTCACTCAGCGACCGCTGTGTGGCGCCGATGACGCCGGCACCAACTCGCGCAACCGGTTGGCCGGAGATGGGTCTTGTTCCACCCTCCGAACGGCTAACGTCATCGGCTGACGGAACCGGCTCGGAAAACGCTCCGAAGTTCGCGAGGATCGACTTTCCCGATGACCGCTTTGTCATCTCCGCCCCCAACTCTCTGCAATGAGGTCGACGATCCGCCCGTTGACAGCGTCGATAGACTCCCGCGCACGCTTGACGGTGGTCGCTCCAACATTGCCTGCTTCCAACTCGTAGAGGGTCCGCTTTGCAAGACCCGCCGTTTCTATTGCCGCGCTCTCGACTGCTGTCGGCGTCAGCACGTCCTCGGCAAATAGATGCCGCAACATCGAAACGACATGGACCTGGGACTGATCGTTGGGGTCGTGTCGCGTCACCACATACCGCAGGAAGTCCTGTTCCATCACGGCACCAGCATCGCGTATCACCGAAATCAAATCACCCATCATGAGCAAGAACTGGCTCATCGACATGACGTCGAGCATCGCCGGATGCACCGTAACAAGGAGGCCGGTCGCTGCGTAAATCGCGCCAAGCGTCAAGAAGCCGAGGGAAGGGGGTGTATCGAGTATTACGATATCATAATTGTTCTCGACCTCGGCGATCGCCAGCCGAAGGCGCTCGAAGAAGATGCTCTGATTACCATTCTGCTTCTGCGCAAGAACCCGCGGGGTTTCATGTTCGTATTCCATGACCTCGATGTTTCCCGGAATGAGGTCAATCCCTGAGAAGTATGTCTTGCGGATTACGTCCTGGATCGGGCGCCGCTCGTCGTCGTAACGCAGGGCCGCGTAGATGGTCTCGTTCTGCTGGACATCCATCTCAGGCTGCGCGCCGAACATCGCAGAGAGCGACGCCTGCGGGTCTAGGTCGATTGCGAGTACCCTGTAGCCATAGAGCGCCAGATAGTGGGCGAGATGCGCGCTTGTAGTTGTTTTCGCGCTGCCGCCCTTGAAATTGGCTACGGCAAGGATCTGGAGATGTTCGCCCTCCCGTCGGTGCGGCAGGTATCTCAGTGCCTCAGCGGGCTTTTGGCTGGCAAACAGCTCTCTCAACTCGTTGATCTGCGCCAGCGTGTACGCTCTGTGGTTGTTTTCCAACCGCGCCGGCACAGGGCCTTTTCCCTCGTTGGACATCAGCTTAAGTGTCGATTCCGGAATGGATGTGAGCTTGGACACCTCATGGATCATGAAATTCCTGAGGCTCTTCTGAGCGTCCGGTGGGTACATCTGCTCTCGTCTGGCCTGCAGGTGGCTCGAAAGCATGCCCGCATGCCGGACAATCTTATCCGCGGGATCGTCCCTCTGCGGGACTGATGCGGCTGGTATAGCCATTGTCGTTGCAAACCCTCTTTGGCGGCCTGGAGGCGATTTATCGCCCTTTGCCCGACAAAGGTAGGCCACGATTCTGCCCGTGCGTCCAGCGGTTTAAGGTTAACAACATCTTAACGACACCCCCCGCCCGACTCTAATAAGATCATTCAACGGCGCCTCGAAGTCAGGCCTCGCGGCGTAGGCGAGTACCCTTTCCAGTGCGTTTTCAATCGCTTACGTGCTCAGCGGGGACTATTCTGTGGGAAGGTTCAATGCCACGTGCCGCCGCCTTGGTCGGTGCAGAACCCTGAGAAGTTTCACAGTGGTGGATGGCGTCAAACTGGGTGAATGGGCGTGACTGCTGCTCCTTTGGCGCGACTCACTTTTACCCATGAACAGATGGCTCTTAGCCGGCTATGCGGCGTTCGCGGCGGCTCCACATCGCCGCAAAGGCGCATTCGTCAGGCCGCCACATCGTCGTGCGACACTTTCTCGACCGAGACCGAGACCTTCCGGTCGAGACGGTTCAGGACACGCACAAGCCGATCAATCGTAAACTTGCCAAGATGCGCGTTACGAATGTTCGAAATGTCGGCGGGCGTAACGCCGGTTACCGCGGCCGCCGCACGAACGGTGAGATTGCGCCGGTTCAGAACGGCGATGATCTCGCCTGCCAGAAAGGCCTTCATCTGCTTCGTGTCGGCATCCCGATCACCCATGTCGGCATAGACATTACCGCTGCCTCTCACGACCTCGATCTTTTCTTCGCTCATGAGTCCATCTCCCGTATCTGCTTCAGCCTGGCCTTGACCAAATCGATTTCCTTTTTCGGGGTGGCAATGCCGGCAGTCGACTTCTTCTGGAAGGCATGCACGACCCAAATGGCATCTCCGATCTGGACCGCATAGACAACCCTGTAGGCGTCGGACCGGTAGGGCAGCGCAATTTCCATTACGCCCGAGCCCAAATGTTTCATCGGCTTCGCCACATCGGCCTTCTGTCCGAAGCTCGCAATCGCCAGAGCATCCAACATTCTCTCCTGCACAGCCTTCGGAAACTTCCGAAAATCCTTTCGTGCAGCCTTGATCCAGGCAATTTCCCTCATGGCGACGTGTTATCAAATTTAATAACAAACGGCAAGCAATGCAAGCCCGCGTCGGCGTTCCCATCCGAGGGAAGGGGAGAGCCTTTGCGGTTCCCCCTAGCGCTGCGGCGCGGCCGCGCTCGTGCGGAACCGCCCAGGGAGGGGCCTCCGCCCTGTTTCACTGGTCAAACCGCCGATTGCTCGCCGCCAGCGGCCGCCGTTCCATGCCCGTAGGATAGGTTTCGAATGGCTGAGGCATACCCCCATCGGGGTTCGTCGGCAGTCTTCGGCGGCCGGCCCTAGAGTGATGACGCCGGCCCTGGACGCGACATACGCGAAGCCGGCGGGCAGGGGCTCGGTAAGCGCTTTGGAACGGGCCTAGCGTCACCGCACAACCTGTCGCCCTGCACGCTCGTACAAGATCAAATCAACTGTTGACGCACTGCAAGTGCGACGGCGTGGGTGACGCTGGTGGGATCGAGCTTCCGCCGAGCCTTTTGCAGGTGACAGGGGGGTTCTCCTGAAACTGGTTGAGTCGCAACTCCAGCTTCGGAAACCCCCGAACCTCTCTCAAGACCGCCGTCTCATATCTATCTGGACCTGCACATCGGATCCGGCGCTCGCACGTGACGCGATGATAGGGCAGGCCTGGTTCGAGGGGGTGAGATTGAACTGATCTCGTAACTTGGTGGAACCCGCTGGGGCGCGTTGCTCGGCCCGGTGTTAGGATTGTTCGTCTCTCCAACGACGATGCTGCTCGCGCAGCGCTGCCTCAGTCGAGGCGAGCTGGCGATCGTAATCCAGTCCGTTCGGGCTTTGGGCGGCTATCTCTGCGGACACGACAACAAGCCGCCACGCGGCGTACTCGTGAAATGGGTTGAGCCCGATCAGGTTGCCGAGCGTGAGGTTGCTAGGCGCCGGCGCCGACAACAGCTTGGCGAAGGCTGCGATGGCAGCGTTCATATCCCAGTCCGAGATGAACAGCACCAAGGCGCACAATGCAAGCAACGCGACCGGCGGGCCCTTCGCCCTGAAATATTCCGGCCGACCCTTGCCGAAATCGATACCACCGTTTGCGGCGACGAAGACGCAAAGCGAGATCGCGGCCTCGTAATAGGGCTGGAGTACGGTGGCGTTGAACACCTCGCGCTGATGGTTCTTTCGTGCGAGGTCGCTCGCCTGTCGCCACGTCGCGTCGTCGAAAGGGATACTCTTCAGCAGATCAAACAGGGGAAGGTTGTCTTCTGTGAATTGGTTCTTGGCCGCGGCCTTCCAATCGAACGCTGGCATTTCCGCCTGCAATGGGTGGAACTGCCAGCGCCGATAGTGAGGATGGCGCTGGAGCGCGCGCGCCCAGGGAATTGCTTCTAGCGGCATCGACACCGTGAAGCGGCTGGCGGACTTAAGGTCGAAAAACCACTGGCGCATCTCCCGGATGCGTCGTTGTTCGAATATGCCTTGCTCGATGCCTTTGCATACGAGGAGGCGGACGGCTCTGGTTTCTGCACTTTTTTCCGATCCGAAGTCGAGAAGGCTTCCCTGAACGGACCGATTCTCGTCATCGCCGTAGAATTCGCAGAATGGATGATGGGCGTCACCGCCGTTGGGATCGACAAATCTGAAGTGGGCTTGCCGGAGAACGGCTCTGGAGGCACGCGATCTCGCCGAGCGAACGAGGCGAGCACCGAACTTGCCGCACGATGAGCATTGAATATCGTCGCGGATCGCATCGCCGGACATTCTGAGAAGTTCAGCTCCGTCGCGTTCCGGCGTCGGCTGCACGCCTGTCATCAAGGTCGCGAGCTGTTCAACATCGAGTTCGCGCGCGAACCTCACTGAATAAGCGGTTGCCGGCATTTGCCCCCCAAGCACATTGTCGTTTATGCGTCGGGCGACCGACGCGGCAGAGCATTAAACATCAGGATTAGCGCTGGAGCCAGAATCGACAATAACTTCCAGCATTGCTTCCATGGTCAGCAAGTCGATTGCAAGATTCAATGCTTCACTCTCGCGCGCGGTAAAAGCCGCCGATTTGTATCGGTCGCTCAGGTCAACGCTCAAGTCTTCGACAAGGCGGATGATCATGTAAATATGGAGAGCGTAAGATCTTCTCGCGAGCCCTTCATCGGTTTCAGGAAAATAGCGTGTGAGGTTTGTCGGGCCGGGTAGGTCGTCCATCTCACCGTTCCACGCGGTTGCGCTCTGGACGATGTTATGCTGGGACACATGGGCGGCGGCCGAAAGCCCGCCCTAAAGGCGGGCAAGCGATTGCTCGAGGGCCGCGACATTTGGGGCGCCGTTGAGCTTTCGCCGGTTCGCGCGAACTGCCTTGAGTTGGGCGAGGATCTCAAGTTCCTGGCGCAGCATCGCGTGCGCCTGCAGATACCGCGCCTCGGCGATCGCTCTCTCACAAGGCTCAAGGCCGATCACAAAGGCGGCGAACAGCGCGTCGCGCTCGAAGGCGGTCTGGTCGCCTTCGACAACGGCGCCATTGATGCGCAAGAGGCCACTGGCGAGTACGCCGGTCGCCAGCATGTGAGCGTCGATCAGCCGCCCATAGGCGGCCATGGCTTTGGCCTTGGCCTGATCACCTTGACGGGCGAATAGATTGCTGTCGATCTGGTGGGCAAGGACGTTCCGGCTCCAGCCGTGCTCGATCGCTTGCCGTGCGTACCAGGCGCGCTCCTTGGGAGCCTTGATCGCGTCGAGAAGGCGGACGTTATGGCCCCAGGGCAATAGTGCAACAACCTGTTGCACAAATTCGCCGTCGGGCCAGACTTCGGCGAAAGCGCGCATATATTTCAGGTTTCGGGCGGAGAGCCCGGTCATCTCTGGAAAGGCCCGGCCAAGATCCCCGGCTAGGCGGTCAATCACCTTCGCGCCCCAGCCCTCGCGCTCCTGCCGGCCCAAAATATCGCGGCCGATGTTCCAGTAGAGAAGGATCAGTTCGCGATTGACGGACAGGCCGGCCCGGTGCCGTGCCGCGGCGATCTTCTGCTTCAGATCGCCGACGAAGGCAGCGTAACTCTGCGCATCGATTTCGACGGCAGCCTTGTCGGTCTTGGCGCGGCGAGGCGCGGGTTTGGACGGCGGAGGACTCATGCCGCCACCTTCATCCGCTTCTTGGCGAGCATAGCGCGGACGAACTCGTCCCATTTCGCCATGCCGGCGCGCTTCTCGGCCATGTAATACCAAAGGTCATGATGATTGACCGACGTGAGCCCAATCGCGCATGCCAATTGAAGTGACAGTGTGCGGCTGGGCGAGGAGTTTTCGCCAGGCCTCGCAAGCGGCATCGATGATGGCGTCGTAG
>NZ_RZSV01000207.1:0-9899 GCF_004023205.1 Mesorhizobium sp. M1A.F.Ca.IN.020.03.2.1
TGCCTTGGGGCGTGCCCCGCCGGCGGATCAGCCCTGGATCCGCAGCATGCAGGAAGAGGCCTTCGCCGCGGCTGGCGAAGCCGGCCGTCGCACGGCGATTTCGCTCGCCGACGACATCCTGACCAAGGGCAACAACGGCGACCAGTAGGCCGCAGCTTCGGCTTAATTTTCGGTAGGTTCCGTCGGCGCCGTGATCGAGGTCGGGTGCAGTTTCGGCGCCTGATTCTCGCCGGGGCAGTCGTCCTGGACCTTCGTCCAGGACGTGTTGTTGAGAACCATGTCGCAGCGGGCGAGGTGACTTTCGCCGGCAATGGTCAGGCAGGCCGTCTCACCGAGCTTGAACGATTTGCCGTTGGCAAGACACTCCGGGGCCGCGAGCGCCGGCGCGGCAAATGCCAGCGCAAGGCCGACCGGGCAAAGAACAAATCGGATCGCCATCGAACCCCGCAACAATCCCGCATCAGACACACGATTTGTGGCGACATCAGGGTTCGGCAAGAGTCCGCAAGCAGCGCCTTCAGGCCGGCTGCAAGCGCAGATCGATGGCCACTGGCACGTGGTCGGAAGGTTTTTCCCAGGCGCGGACGTGCTTTTCAACCGAGGCCGACGAGAAGCGGTTAGCGGCTTCGGGAGACAGCAACAGATGGTCGATGCGGATGCCGTTGTTCTTCTGCCAGGCGCCGGCCTGATAGTCCCAGAAAGTATAGACATCCGGCGAATCGGTCACGGCGCGCACGGCCTCCGTGAAGCCGAGATTCTTCAGGCGCCGGAAGGCCTGCCGCGTCTGAGGCTGGAATAGCGCGTCACTACGCCAGTTTTCGGGGAACCTGGCGTCGGCGGGCTCGGGGATGACGTTGTAGTCCCCGGCCAGCACCAGCGCTTCCTCGAGCCTCAGCCGCTCTTCCGCCCAGCGCTCCAGCCTCGCCATCCATGACAGCTTGTAGGAAAACTTCCGCTCGTCCTCGACTGGGTTGCCGTTCGGCAGATAGAGGGAGGCGACCCGCAGCGCGCCCTTATCGGTCGAGAAGACGCCTTCGATGAAGCGCGCGTGGTCGTCGGCATCGTCGCCAGGCAAACCGCGATTGACCTCGTCGAAGGGCAGCTTCGACAGGAGAGCGACGCCGTTGAAGCTCTTCTGCCCGTTGGTCTCGACATTATAGCCCAGCGCCTCGATCTCGGCGCGCGGGAACTGGTCGTCGACCGTCTTGATCTCCTGCAGGCACACGATGTCCGGCGCGCTCTCGGTCAGCCAGTGGGTGAGGTTGCCGATGCGGGCGCGAACGCCGTTGATGTTCCAGGTGACGATCTTCATGCGGACCTCAATGTTCTTCCGGCGCAAGGCGCTCGACGAGGCCGATCGTATTGCCTGCCGGATCCTTTAGAAAGGCCATCCATTCGCTTTCCCCCGCCGGACCGAACCGGCCCTCGGTGTCGCGATGGACCAGCGCCGGCGACGCGGTGAAAGGAACACCGGCGGCTTTCGCCTCAGCATGGAAGGCCTCGAGGCCGGCAATATCGAGATAGACGGTGCCGGGGGGCACGCCGTCGCCAAAAAACAGCCGCACGCCGCCCGCGATGATGAAGGCGATGCCCGGCGGATCGTAGCGCGCATGCACGCTCATGCCGAGCACATCGTGCCAGAAAGCCAGCGTTCTATCGAGATCGCGCCCGGCCGACAGCGCGACCTGACGGACCGCGCCGACCGTGGGCATGGCGGCCCGCTAGACGGAGAAGCTGGTGCCGCAGCCGCAGGAGGCGACGGCGTTCGGGTTTCGGATCTGGAAAGACTGACCCATAAGGTCATCGACGAAATCGATCACCGAGCCGCCCATATAGACCAGCGAGAGGTCGTCGATGAGGATCGTGGCGCCATACTTCTCGATGGCTACGTCGTCGTCGTTGCGACTGTCGACGAGATCGAACTTGTAGGAGAAGCCGGAGCAGCCGCCGCCTTCGACGGAAACGCGCAAGGCATTCTTGCCCGGCTCGCCAGCCAGAATCCTGGCGATCCGCTTCGCGGCCGCTTCGGTCATTTCGACCTTCATGGCAGTCTTGGCATCCGCGCCCATCGGCGTCACCTTGCTTTCGGTTTCCCATGATAGGTATGAAGCTGAGGGGGGCAAGTCAACTGGTGGGCGAATGGGCAAGGGTGCTCTCGGCGATATCGGTTTCGGCTACCGGCCGCGCGCCGTTTACGCGAGCGATCCGGCGCGCTCGCGCGGCCGCCTGTTCGATGAGCCGGAAAGCCCGACCCGCACGCCATTCCAGCGTGACCGCGACCGCATCATTCATTCCACCGCCTTCCGCCGGCTGAAGCACAAGACGCAGGTGTTCGTTGCGCATGAGGGCGATCACTACCGCACAAGGCTGACGCATTCGATCGAGGTGGCGCAGATTGCCCGCGCCCTGGCACGCGCGCTGCGCGTCGACGAGGATCTGGCGGAGGCAGTGGCCTTGGTGCACGATTTCGGTCACACGCCTTTCGGCCATACCGGCGAGGAGGCGCTGAACGAAAAGATGGCCGGCTGGGGCGGCTTCGATCACAACGCGCAGTCGCTGCGCGTCGTCACCCGGCTCGAGCGGCGCTACGCCGAGTTCGACGGGTTGAACCTCAGCTGGGAGACGCTGGAAGGGCTGGTCAAGCATAACGGGCCGCTTACCGATGCAAGCGGGAAGGGGCTCAAGGGCCCCGTGCCGCAGGCGATCCGCGACTATTCCGCGCTGCACGACCTCGAGCTCGACCGCTTCGCCGGCATCGAGGCGCAGTGCGCCGCGATCGCCGACGATATCGCCTACAACACGCATGACATCGACGACGGCCTGCGTGCCGGCCTGCTGACGCTGGACATGCTGGAAGGCATCGGCCTGCCGGGCTCGATCCTGAGTGGCGTGCGCGCCCGCTACCCGCAACTCGACGACGTTCGCACCGGCCACGAGCTGATGCGGCGGCAGATCACGCTGATGGTGGAGGATGTCATTGCTGCCGCTGCCGCCAATATCGAACGCCTCAAGCCGGACAGCGCCGATGCGGTGAGGGCGGCGGGTGAGACGATGGTCACCTTCTCGGCCGAAATGGCGGCAGCCGAAAAGGAGCTGAAGGCCTTTCTTTACAAGCATCTCTACCGGCATGCCGAAGTGATGCGCGTGCGGGCCGACGCCGAGCAGATCGTCCGCGACCTGTTCGATGTCTATTTCGCCGACCCGCGCGCCATGCCGGACGGCTGGCGCGAAGGGCTCGACAGGGCGCAGGATCGCATCAAGGCGCGCAGCGTCGCCGATTTCCTGGCCGGAATGACCGATACCTATGCGCTCAAGGAGCACAGGCGATTGTTTGACCATACGCCGGATTTGGGCTAGGGCGAGCCACGATTTTGTCGGCCAAGCAGCCGGTCCCTCTTAAAGCCCAGAGCATACCCGATGAATATCTTCGCCGATTTCAACGCGCGGATCGTAAAAGCCGTCGAAGCCCTTGATCTGAAGAACAAGGATGGCGGAGCGCTGGATCTGTCGCGCATCGCGGTCGAGCCGCCGCGCGACGCCAGTCATGGCGACCTTGCCACCAATGCGGCGATGGTGCTGGCAAAGCCCACCGGCCAGAACCCGCGCGCGCTGGCCGAGCAGCTGACCGCAGCGCTGCGCAGCGATGCCGACATCGCTTCCGCCGATGTTGCCGGCCCGGGCTTCGTCAATCTCCGGCTGAAGGACGGCTTCTGGCAAGCGCATTTGGCAGTGCTGCTCGGCGAGGGCCGCAACTATGGCCGCTCCAAGATAGGCGGCGGCCGCAAGGCCAACGTCGAGTATGTCTCGGCCAATCCGACCGGCCCGATGCATGTCGGCCATTGCCGGGGCGCCGTCGTCGGCGACACTTTAGCCAACCTGATGGCCTTCGCCGGCTACGACGTGACCAAGGAATATGTCATCAACGATGCCGGCTCGCAGATCGACGTGCTTGGACGCTCGACCATGCTGCGCTATCGCGAGGCGCTCGGCGAAGCAGTCGGCGAGATTCCGCCAGGCCTTTATCCAGGCGACTATCTGATACCCGTCGGGCAGGCGCTGGCCGAACAGTTCGGCCTCGGCCTGCTGGAGATGCCGGAAGACGAGGCGCTGGCGATCGTCAAGGATCGCACGGTCGACGCGATGATGGCGATGATCCGCGAGGATCTGGCGCTGCTCAACGTGCATCATGACGTGTTCTTCTCCGAACGCACGCTGCATGCCGACAACGCCAAGAAGATCCGCGCGGCAATCGCCGACCTGACGCTGAAGGGCCATATCTACAAGGGCAAGCTGCCGCCGCCGAAGGGCGAGAAGCCGGACGACTGGGAAGACCGCGAGCAGACGCTGTTCCGCTCGACCGCGGTCGGCGACGACATGGACCGGGCGCTGGTGAAGTCGGACGGCTCGTTCACCTATTTCGCCGCCGACGTCGCCTATCTCAAGGACAAGGTCGAGCGCGGCTTCGTCGATCTCATCTATGTGCTCGGCGCCGACCATGGCGGTTACGTCAAGCGGCTCGAAGCGCTGGCGCGCGCGGTCGCCGGCGACACGGTCAAGCTCACGGTCCTGCTCTGCCAACTGGTGAAGCTGTTCCGCGACGGCGAGCCGGTCCGGATGTCGAAGCGGTCAGGGGATTTCGTCACGCTGCGCGACGTGGTGGAGGAGGTCGGCCGCGACCCGATCCGCTTCATGATGCTCTACCGCAAGAATGATGCGCCGCTCGATTTCGACTTCGCCAAGGTCACCGAGCAGTCCAAGGACAATCCGGTGTTCTACGTGCAATACGGTTCCGCGCGCTGCCACTCGGTGTTCCGGCAGGCGAGCGAGCAATTGGGCGAAGCGAATTTCGACCGCGACCGGCTTGTGGCCTCGGTTGCGTCGCTGACGGACGAGGGCGAAATCGGCCTGATCCGGAAACTCGCTGAATATCCACGGCTAATCGAATCCGCGGCGCTTGCGCTGGAGCCGCACCGGCTGGCATTCTACCTCTACGATCTGGCGTCGAGCTTCCACGCACACTGGAATCGGGGCACCGACAACCCAGACTTACGTTTTGTTAAGGTTAACGACCCACAATTGACGTATGCCAGACTGGGGCTGGTGCAGGCTGTTTCGGATGTTTTGACCTCCGGCCTGACGCTGATAGGAGCTGATGCGCCTACCGAAATGCGTTAGGTTTGACTAAAAAGCCTGTCACCTTTTGCCCACATTGCGCTGGTAAGGGCCAACCCTGCGCGACGTCCATGGCGTCCGACTGTGTGCGAGTTCGGGAACAATAATGGCAGACAGAACCCAGCTGAAAGTAGCCGCAAGCAATCATATCGCCGACGACGATCCGTTCGCCGAACTGACCCGCATCATGGGTTTCGATCCGCGTCAACCGGTCAGGCCGCAGTCGCCGGCGGCCGCAAAGGCTGCGCCCGCGAACCAGGCTGCCGATGGGGCCGACTTCGACATCGACCTCGAAAAGGAGCTGATGGGCGACTTCGACATTGCCGAGGAAAGCGAGCCGGTGGCGCAGCAGGCTGCCCAGGCTGCGCCGGCTTACTGGGCTGCCACTCTCAGCGACGACGAGCTCGCCGCTTCTCTCGAACGGGATTTCGTCTTTGACGATGCGGCGGATCACGCCCATTTTGCCACGCCCGCTGTTGCCACGCCCCCAGCGCCGGACCCGGCCGCGGACACGGCATACGACGATGATTTCGAGAAGGCGGTCGCGCGTTCGTTGGAAGTCTCGCCCGTGCAGGACGAGCTTTCCGTCGACCAGGAAATGGCGGCCTCGCTGGATGAGGGCTTCTGGATCGACGACCAGCCTGACACGGACGAGAGCGCCGCCGCGGCCGCCGAGCCTGCGGCTGTCGAGCCTGCTGTCCTTGAGCCTGCGGACGAGACGGCGTTCGACGCCGATTTCGACACTGCGGTCCAGATGTCGCTCGAGGACGAGTTGGCCTTCGATGACCGTGATATTGAGCCCGAAGGCGCCGACGTGCAGCCGATCGAGGCTCACGCCGCTGTCGACCAGCCGATCGCCGCTGAAGACTACGAGAGTGGGTCCGATCAGGCCGAATTCGTTCGGGCCGCAGTTGATCAGGCCCATTTCGATCAGGCCCAATCTGATCAGGCCCAATTTGAGCAGGCGACGGCTGATATCGCCATGGATATCGATCAGCCGCAGCACCTGATCCTGGAGCAGGAACTGTCGGTCGATGACGAGCCATCGCCGGCTCTCGAGGCGCCTGTTGAGGCCGAGCATTTCGCCGCCGATCCCGAGCCCGCCTTCGATCCCCAACCCGATCACGGAGCTGTAGCCGATCAGGTCTTCGAAGACGATTTCGAGCTCAGCTTCCGTGACGCGCTTGCCGAGGAGCCGGAAGGCCCGGCTGTCGATCCTGAACCGGTCGCCGGTCACGAGGCTGCGGCTGAAGAGGTCTTCGGAGACGATTTCGAACTCAATTTCGACAACGTGCCGTCTGGGGAATCGGAAGCGCCGGCTGCCGAGCCCGTCGCCGCGGCGGAGCCGCCATTTGCCGAGCCTGCTCCTTCTGCATCGGCACCGGTTCCGCCGGTTGCGGCAGTCGACCCGGCTAAGCCGGCCGCAGGCGAGCGCAGCCTGGAAGACGAACTCAATGCGCTGCTTGGCGCCATGACGGCGCGGCCAATTCCGGTTGCGCCGGTCCCGGTTGCTCCTGTTCCGGCCGCCGCATCGGCACCGCGGTCGGTCGTTCAGCCGGCTGGCGACACCGACCAGAAGGCTGGCGTGGGCGATGAGCTCGATTGGGACCTCGACGCACGCAACGAGCCCGCCTACGGCACGCAGATCGCCCAGTCCGCCGATGCCGATCTCGATAGGCTGCTCGCCGGCGAACTCGACCGGCAGGGCTTCGAAGGCGCGGCTTCCGAACAGGATGCCGAACCCAGCATAGATTTCGATGACGAGGCTTTCGACGCCGCCTTCGCCAAGGGCATCGAGATGGACGCGCCTGTCGCGCCTGCCGAACCGCCAAAGTCGTGGAGCCGCGTGACCCCGGTCGCAGCGCCGGTGCACGCCTCTTATGCCACGCAGCCTGCGGCTACGGCGCCGCAAACCGCGGCCCCTGCCTACGAACCGGTGAAGGATTATTCCGCATACGCCAAGCCGGCGCCGCAGATGCCGACGCCTGCCTATCGTGCGGAGCCGGCGAAGGACTATGCCGGTTACGCCACGCCGGCCCCGGCGCCGCAGATGTCGGCGCCTGCCGATCGTGAGGAGCCGGCGAAGGACTATGCCGGTTACGCCACGCCGGCCCCGGCGCCGCAGATGTCGGCGCCTGCCTATCGTGAGGAGCCGGCGAGGGACTATTCCGCTTACGCCAAGCCAGCCGCGGCGCCGCAGTCTCGCCAGCAGGAGGAAATGCCCGATGTCGAGACGGTCGATGTGCCGGAGCGCGTGGTGGCGTTGGCCGACGACCTCGACATTCCGGAGCTCAGCTTCGAGGAGGATCAGCCTGCGGCGCCTGCCTATGACGATCTCGATGCCGAGTTTGCCGGCCTGCTTAGCGAGATGAACGCAACCGAGATCGCTCAGGCGCCTGTGCAGAGCCGGGGCTATGAGGACGACTCCCACAATGCCGGACTCAAGACCGGCTACGACCGCCGCGAGTTGCGGGCCGAGACGGCCGCTGCACCGGCGACCCTGTCCTATGCCGCAGCTGCAAGCCAATTCGATGCAGACGATTTGCCCGGCAGCCGGCCGGTCTCGCAGGCGGACGACTTCGCCGTCGACGAACTTGACTACGATCCTGAGCTCGACGAAGCGATGACTGTGCCC
Organism: Mesorhizobium sp. M1A.F.Ca.IN.020.03.2.1; assembly: GCF_004023205.1. Taxonomy (NCBI): domain Bacteria; kingdom Pseudomonadati; phylum Pseudomonadota; class Alphaproteobacteria; order Hyphomicrobiales; family Phyllobacteriaceae; genus Mesorhizobium; species Mesorhizobium sp. M1A.F.Ca.IN.020.03.2.1. Next base: position 7,808 of record NZ_RZSV01000207.1, read on the forward strand.
GGCTTTGCCGAGCGCGAAGCCGCGAAGCCGCGAAGCCGTGGCATGATGCTTGCCGCGCTCGTCGGCGCCGTTGTGGTCGCGGGCGGTCTCGGCGCTCTCGCCTTCTCCTTTGGCGGCAAGGGCGGCAGCGAAGCGCCCGTGATCGTGAAGGCGGACAATTCGCCGATCAAGGTCAAGCCGCAAAACCCGGGCGGCACCGTGGTGCCGAACCAGGACAACAAAGTCTATGACGCCGTGGCCAAGGGTGGGGCGGCCAAGCCCGCCGAACCGGCGCAGCAGAAACTGGTGACCAACACCGAGGAACCTATCGACGTGGCGTCGAAGGAACCGGCGCAGAGCCGGATCGTCGACCTTTCGCCTGACGACACCGACGCCGCGCCTGGCACCAACTCAGCCGGCAATGCGGCCGCGGCAGCGCCGGTTCCGGACACAGCAGCTCCGGCTGCAGCCGCGCCGGCACCGGCCGCAGCCGCGCCGGCACCGGCCGCAGCCGCGCCGGCACCGGCCGAAGCAGCGCCGGCTCCGGAAGCCGCAGCGCCGGCACCGGAGGCCGCAGCGCCCGCACCGGACGCAGCAGCGCCGGCTGACGCCCAGGCCGCCGCCCCCGCAACCCCACAGCAGGCCGCTCCGGCGCCGAAATCGGAAGACCGCATCGCCCAGGTTCTGCAGGAGGCAGACAAGGGGACCAACAACGATGTCGTCGCCGTGGCGCCGCGCAAGGTGAAGACCATGATGGTGAAGCCTGACGGCTCGCTGGTTCCGCGCCAGGATCCGGCTCCCGCGCCGCAGGTCGCGGCAACCGAACCGACCGATCCGGCGCCGCAGCACGTCGCTTCCGCCGGGCAGGGCGATGCCCAGCCGACAGGCGCCGTCACGCCGGCAACCGATCAGGCTGCCGACCAGGGCGGTGGTGACCAAAGCGCTGCCGCCGCGGTGAAGCTAGCCGCCGCGGCGAAGACCGAAGCCAGGGTCCAGTCCGCCAACACGCCGGCGAAGGTGCCGGTGGCGCCGCCGCGTCCGTCCGATCAGCCGGTCGATATCGTCGGCGAGGTCAAGCCCGACCAGGTCGCCTCCATCGATCCGGCGGCGGCAGGCGGCGGCTCGTGGTCGATGCAGATCGCTTCGCAGCCGACGGTTGAAAGCGCCCAGTCCACCTACCAGGACCTGCAGCGCCGTTACGGAAGTGTGCTCGCCGGACGCACAGCCAACATCGTCAAGGCGCAGATCGCCGGCAAGGGCACTTTCTACCGAGTCCGGGTCCCGGCCCAGTCGCGCAACGACGCGATCAATCTGTGCACCAACTACAAGGCGGCCGGCGGCACCTGCTTCGTGTCGCGCTGATCATTTACCACCGTTCAGAGCCGGCGTCGCCGCGAGGCCGCGCCGGCTTTTTCGTTGTGGACGGCTGTCGTCATTCATGCGGCACCGGTCAGGGGTGATTCCCCTTTGGTTCGCAAAATCTTAGAGCGGTTCAGCGCCGGCAGAATCACCGAACCCGCATAACTCCTTGTTTTTACGGAATTCCGGACGCAAAACCGTTACACACTTTTCCTGGAATTGCTCTAAGCTTCGATCCATGACCGAATCAAAATCCATGATCCTCGGCTGCGCCGGGAAATCCCTCACTGAAGATGAAATCCGCTTCTACGGCGACGAGCGTCCTTGGGGCTTCATCCTGTTCGCGCGCAATGTCGGCGAGACCGAGCAGATCCGCGACCTGGTCGCCTCGATGCGCGAGAGCGTCGGACGCCCGGATGCCCCGGTCTTCATCGACCAGGAGGGCGGCAGGGTGCAGCGCCTGCGACCGCCGCTGGCGCCGAACTATCCTGCAGGCGGAGCGCTCGGCGCGCTTTGGCGCGACGATCGCGAGGCCGGCCGCCGTGCCGCGTGGCTGCTCGCGCGGCTTCACGCCTTCGATCTGCTGCGCCACGGCATCACCGCCGACTGCCTGCCGGTGCTCGACGTGCCCATTGCGGGCGCCAGCGATGTCATCGGCGCGCGCGCCTATGGTATGGAACCAAATGCCGTGATCGAGCTTGGCCGGGCTTCGGCCGAGGGCCTGATGTCGGGTGGCGTCCTGCCGGTCATGAAG
>NZ_RZSV01000208.1:0-9738 GCF_004023205.1 Mesorhizobium sp. M1A.F.Ca.IN.020.03.2.1
GTGTGCGCAGGAAGGTCAGGACGCCGGTCGCGACACCGAGATGGGCGCGATCGACCGCGTTCTGTACCGAGACGGTGCTGACCGGGAAGGTCGTGCCACTGCCGAGGCCAATGAGGGTCGTCAGGATTTCGACTTCGAGCAGCGACGCGTGTGTCGCAATGGCACTCAGCACCCCGATGCACGCGATCGCCAAACTGACGCCGACCATGGCAATGCGCTTGTAGTGGACGAAGCGCGGGATCATGCGGCCGCTGAAAGTGGCACCGGCAACGGTGCCGAGCAGGAGACCCAGCATGGCGATGCCGGATTCACTGACCGAGAGCCCGACGACCGATTGCAGATAGACCGGCAGGTAAACCGACGCCCCGATATTTGCCGCCTGCAGCAGGAACATCGACAACGTGCCGGCGAGCACGATCCGGTTGCCCAGCACCTCGAGCGAGATCAAAGGCTCACTGGCCCTCAGCAGCCGCAGCGCGAACAATGCCCAGAACGCGGCCGAGCAGGCCACCAGCCCAAGGATTTCCGGCGAGAACCATGGATAGGTGCTGCCACCCCAGTTGAGCGCCAGAAGCAGCAGCGCCGTGGCGATCACCAAGAGCACTGCGCCCAGCCCGTCGATGCGGTGATGTTTGGCCGCGATCGGCAACTTCTTCAGCGGATTGTTGATGATGGCCATCGCCAGGAAGCCGATCGGCAGGTTGATCCAGAAAATCAACGACCAGTGGAGATGCTCTGCGAAGACACCGCCAAGCAGCGGGCCGGCGACGCTGGCCACCGCCCAGGTGCCGGAGATCCATGCGGCGTAGCGGGCCCGCTCGCGTGGCGGCACCAGATCGCCGATGACGGTTTGCGTCAGCGCGAAAAGGCCGCCGCCGCCGGCCCCCTGGATCGCCCGGCCGATGACCAGCACCAGCATGTCGGGGGCAAGGGCGCTGACCAGCGATCCCAAAAGAAAGATCAGGATGGCGGCGTAGATGACCGGCCGGCGGCCGTAGACGTCGGAAATCTTGCCGTAGAGCGGCGCCATCGCAGTGGCCGTCAGCAGATAGCCGGTCACGATCCAGGGCAGGTATTCGGCGTGGCCGAGCGCGCGCGCGATGGTCGGCAAGGCAGGCGACACAATGGTCTGGTCAAGCGCCGCCAGAAGCATCGACAAGAGCACGCCGCCGATGATGGCGTTCTTCTCGCTCTCGCTGATCGACGGCGAGGCCATTGTCCTCATCGTCGTGCGATTGTCGACGGTCTGGTCCATGCGTCACTCTTTCAAGGTCGGTGCGCCGTCGGCAAGAAGCAGCCGGTGCGGGGCGTCCTGCGCCCGTCATTCGTATCTCGGTTTCCAAAGTCCGCCGGACGGCAAACCCGATATATGTCGGTCGATATAGGCCGTTTTCGACCGATGCTCGAAAGTTTTTTGGAATCTGGCACCATTGTTTCGGCGGTGTTGGCTTTCGCCGGCACCACCGGTCCAATGGTCAAGCCGGCGGCAACCGCCCGCTTTGGGTGCGCTGCATCCGGTAGCGCAGGAGCCGGATGATTCGGCTCTCGAAATTGACGCTTTCGACGCGGTCGAACTGCACCTGGGCGCGATCGTGCTTGGCGAGGATGGCGGCCGAGATCTGGGCGGCCTGGGCCTTCGCGGCTTCGCAGGTCCTTTGCGGATAAGTCGCCTTCAGCGCGTCCTCGAGTTCGCGCGCGTGATTCTTGGCGATCTCGACATGGCGCTCTTCGTGGCGCTTGATGTCGGCCGACAGCGTATCCCAGAACAGCCTGACCTGCGGATCCGCCTTGCGCGGGCGCCGCCATTCCGGGAGGATCACCTTGACCTTCACGGTCACCTGCGCGTTCGCGATCCGGCAGGAATTCGCGGTCTGCGCATAGCTGACGCGGGTGGTGAAGGCCATCTGCGTTGCGCCCGGATGCCGGGAGCCGGTGCTCTTCACTTCCGGTCCGTTTTTCGTCAGCTGTTTTTCGATGTCGTCCAGCGTGCGGCCGCCGACGCTGAAATAGCTGTAGGTCTTCACCAGATTCGCCGCGGCGGCCGGCGTGGCGGCCAGCGTGAGCATCAGGGCGCAGAGCAGGGAACGGTTCATCATGTTGCCTCTTCACGCACCTTGCTTTACGGCCGTTGCCGGCGCAACGAAATTGATTTCGCGCGGATCACGCATGGTTGATGGACAATGACGACAAGGCGGTGGCAGCTCGCGCATGGACGCCATCTCGACCTCGGCCCCAAGTCGGTCGTGGTCGGCATCCTCAACGTCACGCCGGATAGTTTTTCCGACGGGGGATTGTTCATCGCGCCGGAGAAGGCGATAGCCCAGGCGCGCCGCATGGCGGAAGAGGGCGCGGCCATCATCGACATCGGCGGGGAATCGACGCGGCCCGGTTTTGCCCCGATCAGCGCCGAAGAAGAGCAGACGCGGGTGCTGCCGGTCATCGAGGCGCTCGCGGCATCGGGCGAGGCGCTGATTTCGGTCGACACCTATCGCGAGGACACCGCGCGGCGGGCCGTCGCTGCGGGGGCGCATATCGTCAACGATGTCTGGGGACTGCAGCGCGAGCCCGGCATCGCGAGAGTCGCGGCCGAGACCGGCGCCGGCCTCATCATTATGCATACCGGCCGTGAACGCCAGAAGCTGCCGGACGTGATCGAGGACCAGCTTCTGTTCCTCAGCAAATCGCTGGAGATCGCGCGCGCCAGCAATGTTGCCGAGGACCAGATCGTGCTCGACGCCGGTTTCGGCTTTGCCAAGGAAACGACGGAGGAAAATCTCGATCTGATGGCGCGGTTCTCCGAGCTTCAGGCGCTCGGCTTTCCGCTGATGGCGGGAACGTCGCGAAAGCGTTTTATCGGCGGCGTCACCGGGCGCGAGCCCGCTGAGCGCGCTGTTGGCACGGCGGCCACGAGCGTCATTCTGCGGCTCAAGGGAGCCGATCTTTTTCGCGTCCACGATGTCGCAATCAACGTGGATGCGCTGGCGATGGCCGATGCTATGCTGGCGCGAGAAAAACTTTCTCCCGGACGCTGACGATGTATGTCATCCGCATGAAGAACTGCGCCTTCTTTGCCCGGCACGGCGTGCTGGACGAGGAGGAGACGCTCGGTCAGCGTTTTTATGTCGACGCCGAACTCACCGTCGAGCCCAGCCGGCCGCTGGAGGACGATTCGATCGAGGATACCGTCAATTACGGCATCGCTTTCGCGGTCATCGAGAAGATCGTCACCGGGCACCGGCGTTTCCTGATCGAGGCGCTGGCGCTGGAAGTGGCGAAAGCGCTGGCGGCGCGCTTTCCACAGATCAGGAAAGCGGAAATTACCGTGCGCAAGCCGAACGCCCCGGTTCCGGGCGTGCTCGATCATGTCGAGGTGACAGTTGTCTGGCCTCAATAGCGCCGTCTACCTTAGCCTCGGCGGCAATCTCGGCGATCCGGCGAAATCCATGGCCGCGGCGCTGCGCATGCTGGACGGCGACGACAAGACGCGCGTCACCGCTGTTTCCTCACTCTACCGGACGCCGCCGTGGGGCAAGCTCGACCAGCCGGATTTTCTCAATGCCTCCGCCGGGATCGAAACGGCGCGCTCGCCTCGCGACCTGCTCGATCTCTGCCTGGACGTCGAGAGGCGCCTGAAGCGGGTGCGCGAGGAACGTTGGGGGCCGCGCCTGATCGACATCGACATTCTGGTGTTCGGTGACCGGGTGATCCACGAGACGGGTCTTGAGGTTCCCCATCCGCGCATGCTGGAGCGGGCCTTCGTGCTGGCGCCGCTGGCCGAGATCGCGCCCGACCTTGTGGTCGGCAACAAAAGCGTGTCGGAGCGGCTCGGCGCCGTCGATATTTCGGGGATCGAGCGGCTGCCGTCCGGCCGGGAGTGGTGGCTCGCTTAGATTAGCCGAGGGTGGGATTGGTTGGAGGAAGACGGATCTTGGCCGTGGCGATCATCCATTCAACCACTTCCACGGACACTTCAGACTCAAACAGGGTCACGGTCATCTTCCTATCGAAATCCGAAAAGAAAATCTGGCCCACAATGTGCCCGTGTTGGTCGGCGAGTTCCAGATACATGCCATCGCGTTGGACGTCGCTTCCGATCGTGGCTTCGTAGGTCCGCCCTGCTAGCACGATCATATGTTGATTATCCGCAGTTTGCCTGTTCAGCCGGAGAAACCGCCGCCCTCGAGAAACGTCTTTTCCTCGGGCGTCGTCTCGCGGCCGAGCATTTTGTTGCGGTGCGGAAAGCGCCCGAAGCGCTGGATGATCTCCAGGTGCTCCTTGGCGTATTTCAGATAATCCGGCGCCCTCGCCGCTGTAAGTTCGAGCGAGCGTTCCTGATCCGCGAGCGACTCCGAATGCTCAAAGGGGAGATAGAGGAAGACACGGAGTGACTCTTCAAGCGCCATATCATGACCGGCGGCGATCGCCCGATCGGCGAAATGCCTGGCCAGCGGATCGGTCGCGTACATATGCCCGGTGCCGCGGAAGCAGTTGCGCGGAAACTGGTCGAGCAGGATCATCAGCGCCAGCGATCCTTCGGCATGCTCGCTCCAGGCGTCGCATTCGCGCCGGGCGGCGGCGTGGTGCAGCTCGAGGAAGCAGTCGCGGAAGCCGGAGTCGAACGCGTCGTTCTTCTCGAACCAGGCGTCCTCGCCGGCATCGCGCCAGAATTTGGTGACGGCAAGCGCCCGCGGGTCGAGTTCTGCCACGCGCTGCTCCTCAGCTCTTCGTCTCTGCCTTGTTCAGCACGCCGGCCGTCTCTTCGTTCAGCGCCCGGCCGGCGCGGCGCGGCTGCGCGAGCGGGGTCGGGATCGGCGTGCCGATATTGCCTTTGAGAAAGCGCTGGCCGGCGCGGATACCTTCGGCGAGCTGTGTCTCGATGCGAGCTGTGTCGCGGCGGCGAACGTCCTCGATCACCTCGGCTACCTCCTCCGGATCGACGCCCAGCGCTTCCAGGGCCGAGCCGCCGAAGACCAGCGCCGATTCAAAGGTCTCGCGCAACTGATAGTCGACGCCGGCGCGGATGAGTTGCAGCGCGGTGCCGCGGTCGAAGGCGCGCGCCAGGATAGTGACCAGCGGGAATTCGGCCTTGATCAATTGCGCGATGCGCACGGCCACGTCCGGTTTGTCGACGCAGATCAGCACGGCGCGCGCGCGGCCAGCGCCCGCCGCACGCAGGATGTCGAGCCGCGTGCCGTCGCCGTAATAGACCTTGAAGCCGAAATCGGCCGCCGCCTGGATCATCTCGACCTCATTGTCGATGATCGAGACGTCGAGGCCGCGCAGAAGCAGCGGCTGGCTGGCGATCTGGCCGAAGCGGCCGAAGCCGATGATCAGCACGCTTCCGGTTAGCCCGTCGGCGATGTCGACGCCTTCCAGCGATTGCTCGTCGCGCGGGGTGAGGTAGCGCAGTGCCAAGATAGCCACGGGCGTCAGCACCATGGAGATGATGACGATTGCGGTCAGCGTGGAATTGGCCTGGCCGTCGATGATGCCGACGACGGCGGCCGAGGAATAGAGCACAAAGGCGAATTCGCCGCCCTGCGCCATGACGACGGCGCGCTCGAGCGCCTCGCGATGGCCGCTCTTGAGCATACGCGCGACCAGATAGATGCCGAGCCCCTTCATGACCATATAGGCGACGACATAAATGGCGACTAGGCGCCAGTTCTGGGCGACGACGCCAAGGTCGAGCGACATGCCGACGGCAAGAAAGAACAGGCCGAGCAGGATGCCGCGAAACGGCTCGATATCGGCTTCGAGCTGGTGGCGGAAGGTCGATTCGGAGAGCAGCACGCCGGCGAGGAACGCACCCATCGCCATCGACAAACCGGAAAGCTGCATGGCTAGCGCCGACCCAAGCACCACCAGTAGGGCGGCGGCCGTCATCACTTCGCGGGCGCGGGCATCGGCCAGGATGCGGAAGAGCGGGTTGAGCAGATAGCGACCGGCCACGACGAGGCCGACGATCGCCGCGATCCCGATCCCCACTTCGGTCAAGCGCTCAGACAGGCTGGTCTCCGCGCCCCCCGGCGCCAGGAACGCCACCAGCGCCAGAAGCGGCACGATCATCAGGTCTTCGAGCAGAAGGATCGAAACGATGCGCTGCCCTTTGGGCGCGGCGATCTCGCCGCGCTCCTCGAGCAGTTGCATGACGATCGCGGTCGAGGTCAGCACGAAGCCGGCGCCGGCGACGAAGGATTGCGCGATCGGAAAGCCTCCGGCCAGGCCGACAAGCGTCAACAGAACGGCGCAGACGCCAACCTGCAGCGCGCCGAGACCAAAGATTTCCCGGCGCAGGCCCCAGAGTCGCGACGGCTGCATTTCCAGGCCGATGATGAACAGGAACATGACGACGCCAAGCTCGGCGACGTGAAGGATGGCTTCCGATTCGGAAAAAATGCGGAGGCCGAACGGCCCGATGACCACACCGGCAGCGAGATAGCCGAGGATGGAGCCCAGCCCGATGCGCTTGAAGATCGGCACGGCGATCACGCCGGCAGCGAGCAGCGCCACTACCTGTACGAGATCGCTGCCCGATGCTTCAGCCGCCATGACTACCGTCCTTTCGTTTCAGCACTCCTTGCATGCAGCGGGAGTGCGAGGCAAGGGCAGGGGCCTGGCAGGAAGAGCAGGGGTGTCGGCCCGAAAACGAGCGTGTGCCGTCAGGCAAACTCCCGCTGCAGCTTCGTACACAAGTTTACGGAGCCCGGTCGTTGCGCGCCGCCACAATCAAAGGTTAAGGCCAGTAGGCTTTGGCTATGGAGCTTCAGCCATTGGAGGGCAGCGGCGATGGGCCGCTGCCTTTTTTTGAGGAGATGACTGACATGAAGAAGTTTTTGCTCGTTGCCGTTGGCGTTGCGGCGCTGGCCGTTTCGGCCTGTTCGAAGGGACCGGAGTGCACACAGGAGATCGCCGCCAAGAAGGCGCAGGACATGGCTGCCGCGCTTCAGGAAGCAATCACCAAGGATCCGAGCAAGGCGGCTGATCTGACGGCCAAGGTGCAGGCCGTGACGACGAAATATCAGAATGCCACGACGCTGGACGAAGCCTGCAAGGCATATGACGAAGTGACTGCCGCCATCAAGGGTTGAGCCAAGTCAAAACGAAAGAAGGCGGTGGCCATTGGCTGCCGCCTTTTGTCTTCCTCGATCGCCTTTGCTCAGTTCTTCGCGATCGAGCCGACTTCGACCGTGTCGACCCGCTTTAGGCTCATGCCGATGACCGGCACCAGCTGCTTGTCGACGCGCACGGCGACCGTCACGGTCATCGAATTGTCGTCGGGAACGCGCGCCTGCATGACGCCGTTCAACTGATTGCGGTTAATGGTGAAGACGACCTTTTGGGGATCGACGACATTGCCGCCGACAATGTCCATGCCGTTGCCGGTCGAGCCGCCCATGAAAGTGCCTTTGTAACCATCCCGGCCCCGGCGTTCGACCGTCGCCGACATCTTCTGGGTGAAGACGCCGACCCGGCAGTCGCCGTCTAGCGTCATGCCGACCTTGCCGTCCGGCGTGGAACCGTTGAAATTGCAGGTGAATTTCGTGCCCTTGTATTTGCCGGCGATGATTTCGCCAGGGCCGACCCATTTGCCTTCGACCGAGCGGAAAAACTGCTTGTCAGCCTCTGCTCCAAAGGCCCTTTCGACGAGGCCGAGCGGTACGGCGGCCGCAACCGTTGCGGTCATGACGCAGGACAAGATTACGCTTCTCATTGACAACACCCGGCACGAACGAGTCTGCTGTTGGAACCAGAGTGACCATGAAGAAGATTGGTTAATGCTTCGTCACTGGCGACCGTTTCTGCATTTACCTTACTGCTCGCTTCGGCCATCCTTTCGCGTCGCGAACGAGGTCAATGCCGAGAGGAAATCGCCTAGCCCCGGTCGCTTTACCGCAATGAACGGCAGCGGGCGCGTCGTTTCCATCGCCGCGATGCCAATGCGCGCCGTCATCATGCCGTTGACGACGCCTTCACCAAGCTTTGCCGAGAGCTTCGCGGCAAGGCCGTGGCCGACGATCTGCTGCACGAAACTGTCGCCGACGGCGATCGAGCCGGTCACCGCGAGATGGGCAAGCACACCGCGCGCCAGGCGGAAGAAGCCCAGCGTGCCGGGACGGCCGCCATAAAGTTCCGACAGGCGCCGGATCAACCTGCCGGCTTCGAACACGACATAGGCGACGTCGACCAACGCGCGCGGGCTGACCGCCGTCACCAGCGAGACGCGCTTCGCGGCCTCCAGGATCATCATCTTGGCGCGGGCATCGAGCGGCGACAGAATCTCGGTCTCGGCGAGCCGCACCAGATTGGCGCCATCGATGATCTCGCCTCGCAATTCGGCGAGCGAGCGGCGGCCGGCCGCGGTCTCCGGTTTTGCCGCGACGAAGGCGGAAAGCTCGTCGACCAGAGCGCGCGCGGCCTTGGGGTCGTCGCGCGCCACCGCATCCACGGCCCGTCGCTGTAGTTTCTCGACCTCAGCGAGGCGTGCGATGGCGAGGAACTCGCGGATCAGGACGATCAGCAGCGACAAAAGCGCGATGGCCGCCATGCCGGCCGCCAGCCAGCCCAGCCATTCGGCGCGCGCGAAAAGATCACGGATGAGCTGATCCGTCCACAGGCCCACCGCGAGCGAGACAAGCACGCCGAAAGCTCCGAAAAACAGGCGTGCCAGCAGCGAGCGCCTCCTTGGAGCGGTCGCCGGTGGCGGCGGGGCCTGCTCGATATCCGGCTGGTCGAAAACGTCGATCTCCGAGGGAATGACCACGGCGACATCGGCCCTGGCGGCGCGTGGCCTGCGCACGGGCTGTTCGGCGCCACGCTTCTGCGGCGCCTCGTGCCTTGGCGCGGGCTCGGGCTCGATGCGGAAGGCCGCCGGTTTGCGGGGCGGATTCATGCCAAACGATCTCCGATCAGGAACTGAAGCGCGCGGTCGAGGCGAATATGCGGCAAAGACAGCGTGACGCCTTCGGCCGTCCGCTCGAGCTTCGGCGGACGAAAGCGCACGAAACGGATCGCATTGTTTTCCGCCTGCTGCCCGGAAACGTCGAACACGGGATCGACCTTTTCCGGCAAGTCACCGGGAAATATGGCTGTTTCGGCTTTGCCGTCGAATGTCTCGCCGTTGATCTTCTCGCCTTTCAAAGGCGTGCCGATGATCACCGGCAATGTCTCGCGGCCTTGCTTCACGGTGCCCTCGCGGGTCGAGCGCACCGCCGCCATGGCGACCACATCGACATCGGCGCCGCTGAAATTGGCCCGCGCCACCGCCCGGTCGGCCAGGCGGCGCACGATCGCCTGCAGCCGGTCATGGCTTTCGTGGTGCAACTGGTCGGCTTTGGTCGCCGCCACCAGGATGCGGTCGATGCGCCTCGAAAACAGGTCGGTGACGAAATTGCCCCGCCCGGGTCGGAAGCAGGAGAGGATTTCGGTGACGGCCCGTTCGAGGTCGGCCATGGCGGCCGGGCCGGCGTTGAGCGCCTGCATGGCGTCTATCAGCACGATCTGGCGGTCGAGACGGGTGATATGCTCGCGAAAGAACGGTTTTACGACATGGGTCTTGTAGGCTTCGTAGCGGCGCTCCATCATCGCCTGCAGCGATCCGGGGCGGCGCCGTTCCGACAATTTCATCAGCGGCGCGAAGGTCAGCGCCGGCGAGCCTTCGAGATCGCCCGGCATCAGGAAACGACCCGGCGGCAGCGTCGACAGCGCACGTTCGTCGAGCTTGCAGGCCGTGAGATA
>NZ_RZSV01000209.1:0-9729 GCF_004023205.1 Mesorhizobium sp. M1A.F.Ca.IN.020.03.2.1
GCAACAGGTGGTCGGGCGTCGACGTGGCAAGCAACAGCAGGCCGATGTCGCTTAGGTCGATGCCGGCTCTCGCCAGCGCCATGACGCCCGCATGCGCGGCAAGGCCAGACAGCGTGTCTTCGTCCGTTGCCCAGAAGCGCGACCGAATCCCAGTCCGCCGCTCGATCCAGCCGGGTTCGAGCCCGAGACGATTTCGATTTCCGGGTTCTCCACCTTGCGCGCGGGCGCATGATGACCGAACCCGACAATGCGCGACGATCTGATCATGGCCACGAACCGAAGCGTTCGCCGGCCTCCTCGATCGCGTCATAGAGTCGATCGAGTTCGTCGTCGGTTATGCAGTAGGGCGGGAGAAGGTAGAGGACATTGCCGAGCGGGCGCACAAGCAGGCCGCGCTCGAGGAAAAATGTGCGCAGCTTCGGACCGATCTCGGCGAGATAGCCGGCTGAGCCGGCGCGCAGATCGAGGGCCGCGATCGTGCCGGTCGCCCGGCTACCGGTGAAGCTGGCATTGTCGCGAAAGCGCCGAAGCCCCGCGGCCTGCCTCGCGCTCAAACCAGCTATCCGTTCGGCCACCGGTTCGTCACGCCAGATCTCGACATTGGCGAGTGCTGCCGCGCAGGCAATCGGATTAGCGGTGTAGGAACTCGAGTGGAAAAAGGTCTTCTGCCGGTCCACGGCATAATGGGCCTGGAAGATGGCATCGGTGGCGAGCGTGGCCGCCAGCGGGATCGCGCCGCCGGTCAGGCCTTTCGAGGTGCACAGGATGTCGGGATTGGCGTCCAGGATGCGCGTGCCGTCGGCCTTTTGGAGATAGGCGCCTTCAGTCAGAACGATTTCAGGGATCGCCGGCTCAAGCGCGTGCTGAGTGAAGGGATGCCAGACTTGAGATTGCGGCATCATTCAGCTCCGGCGATCTGGTCGAGGTCGAAGCCGGCGACCATCGCCTGCTCAGCGTTTCGTCCGTCAGCGGATCAAGGTGCGGCAGCCTGCCGAGCTGTGGCACGCCGCTGAATTCCACAATTGTCCTTTGCGTGTCTGCTACCTCGTCGCCGATGAAGGGGACGCCGATGATTGGAATAGAGCGGGCACGCAGAGCTTCGATTGAGAGGAGCGTGTGGTTGATGGTGCCGAGCGCGGTGCGGGCGCACAGTATGACCGGCAGCCGCCATTGTGCGAATATGTCAATGAACCTTGTCTGTCGGTTGAGCGGCACCATCAGCCCGCCAGCGCCTTCGATGACAAGCGGACCCGGCAAGGCTGGAAGCGAGAGCTTTGCCGCCTCGATCGCGATGCCGTCGATTTCGGCTGAACGATGCGGCGACAGGGGCTTGCTCAAGCGGTAGACCTCCGGCACCACGCGCCCTGGCGGCAGGCCGGCAAGCCGCGCAACCACCTCGCTGTCGGTCTCGTCGTCGAGACCTGATTGCACCGGCTTCCAATAGAAGCCGTCGAGCAGGCCGGCTAGGCCGGCCGAAAACACGGTCTTGCCAATTCCGGTGTCTGTTCCGGTGATGACGATGCGTTTGGTCATGCCGAGGCCAACACCTCGACGAGCGCCTCGACCATGGCAGAAATGTCGGCGTCATCGACGTGAGCGTCAGCGAAATGCGCAGGCGCGATGTGCCCTCGGGCACGGTCGGCGGACGAATGCCGCGAATATCGAAGCCGCGGGCCTGCAGTGCCGCCGCCATGGTGCGGCTGACGTCGCCGATGACAACTGGCTGGATCTGCGAGCCGCTCGGCTTCACGCCGCAGCGCTCGGCCAATTGGCGGCCCGCGAAAGCAACACGCTCATGCAGCCGAACACGTCGCATGGACTCATCTGACAGCATGGCGAGCGCTTCTCGTGCCGCCACCGCCATCAGCGGCGATGGCGCGGTGGCGTAGATGAATGGTCGGCACCGGTTGACGAGATAGTCGCACAGGCGTTCGCGGTCCGGTGACCAGTGCGCCGGAGGCACCGACCCGCTGCATCCCGTTCGTCAGTCGATCATGAGCCCCGATAATCGAGGCCGATATCCAGGATAGGCGCGCTGTGGGGTCAGCCAGCCGATGGAAATCAGATCGACGCCGGTCGCGGCGATGGCTGGCGCCGTCGCGGCGGTGATCCTGCCTGACGCCTCGGTGATTCCCCGGCCGGCCACTATCACAATTGCCCGGCGAATTCGTCAAGCAGGACAGCGTGAGGGGTCAGGGCCAAGGCTTTCTCCAGTTGGGCCAGCGTATCGCTTCGATCTTGACGAGATGGGGCGCTTCATCGAGCTGACTGAGAGCCGGCGGAATATGGCCGTTCATTGGTTTCGTCTTTTTCCCTCGAGGAGATCGACGACCGCACGCACGGAATCCAAGACGTGCGTTCCAGGGCCGAACACGGCGGCGACCCCATGGTCCATCAGGAACTGATAATCCTGGCGCGGCACCACACCACCGCACACAACGATGATGTTTTCGGCGCCTCTCGCCTTCAGTGCCGCGACGAGCTGCGGCAGCAGAGTCTTGTGTCCGGCGGCAAGGGAGGATACGCCGACGACATGAACCTCAGAGGCCACTGCCATGGCAACGGCTTCTTCCGGCATCTGGAAAAGCGGCCCCGCGACCACATCGAAACCGAGATCGCCGAAGGCCGATGCGATCACTTTGGCCCCGCGGTCGTGGCCATCCTGACCGAGCTTGGCCACCATCAGCCTCGGCCTCCTGCCGAGCGACACGGCCACATCCCCGATTCGGGAAACCAGCGTCCTATATTCCGGCTCGTCCCGAAACGCAGACCCGTAGACTTCCGTGATCACCTCGGGAACGGCCACATGATCGCCGAAAGCCTGGCGCAAGACGTCGGAAATCTCGCCCACCGTCGCGCGAGCGCGTGCTGCTTCTACCGCCGCCGTAAGAAGGTTGCCCTTGCCGCTGGCCGCGGTCTCACCAAGCACGGCAAGGGCTGCGTCGACGCGCTTGGGATCGCGCTGACGCTTTGTTCGTTCGATACGGCGAATCTGCGCCTCGCGCACCGCCGCATTGTCTATCTCAAGAACCTCGATCGGGGCTTCGTTCTCCAGCCGGTACTTGTTGAGGCCGACGATCACCTCGTCGCCGCGATCGATCGCCGCCTGGCGGCGGGTCGCCGCCGTCTCGATAAGGCGTTTTGGTAAACCTTCGATGACGGCTTTGGCCATGCCGCCGATGGCCTCGATTTCCTCGATGAGCGCCCACGTCTTCTGCGCTAGCTCATTCGTCAGGCTCTCGACGTAATAGGAGCCTGCGAGCGGATCGATGACTTTGGTCACGCCGGTCTCGTGCTGGAGGATCAATTGAGTGTTGCGCGCAATGCGCGCCGAAAACTCAGTCGGCAGCGCAACCGCCTCATCGAAGGAATTGGTGTGGAGCGATTGCGTGCCACCGAGCACGGCAGCCAGCGCCTCATAGGCGGTGCGCACGATGTTGTTGTAGGGGTCCTGCTCCTGCAGCGATACGCCGGAGGTCTGGCAGTGCGTACGCAGCATCAGTGATGAAGGGTTCTTCGGATGGAACTCTTCCATGATACGCGACCACAGAAGTCGCGCCGCCCGCAGTTTGGCGGCTTCCATGAAGAAATTCATTCCGGTGGCGAAGAAGAATGAGAGCCGTCCGGCAAAATCGTCGACGTCGAGGCCCTTCCTCAACGCCGCGCGGACATATTCGCGTCCATCGGCCAGGGTGAAGGCGAGTTCCTGCACCAGCGTCGCCCCCGCCTCCTGCATGTGATAGCCGGAGATGGAGATCGAGTTGAACTTCGGCATCTCCTTTGCGGTGTACTCGATGATGTCGGCGACGATGCGCATCGAGGGCTCGGGCGGGTAGATGTAGGTGTTGCGGACCATGAACTCCTTCAGGATGTCGTTTTGGATGGTCCCGGAAAGCTGGGCCGGCGAGCAACCCTGCTCCTCGCCGGCGACGATGAAGCAAGCAAGGATCGGGATGACCGCACCGTTCATGGTCATGGAGACGGAAATGTCCTTGAGCGGTATGCTCTCGAACAGGACCTTCATGTCCTCGACGGAATCGATTGCTACACCCGCCTTGCCGACATCGCCGACGACACGCGGGTGGTCACTGTCATAGCCGCGATGCGTGGCGAGATCGAACGCAACTGACACGCCCTGCTGGCCCGCCGCAAGCGCCTTGCGGTAGAAGGCGTTCGACTCCTCCGCGGTCGAGAAGCCGGCATATTGCCGGATCGTCCACGGCCTGCCGGCATACATCGTGGCACGCGGTCCGCGGACGAAGGGTTTCAGCCCGGGCAGCGTGGCGAGGTGGTTGATCCCATCCAGGTCGTCTCCCGTGTAAAGCGGCTTGACGTCGATGCCTTCGGCCGTGCGCCAGACCAGGGCATCGGGGGAGGCCTTTAGTTCCCGCTCGGCAAGAGTGCGCCAGTCGGCCAGTTTGGCGTCGGCCATCATTCGAACTCCAGAATGGGTTCGTCAACGGCAAGGCTTGCTCCCGCCTTGGCGGCGATCCGTTTGACGACGGCCCGCCGTTCGGCGCGCAGGACGTTCTCCATCTTCATGGCCTCGACGGTGGCGAGCACCTGTCCAGCCTCGACCGACTCTCCTTCGGACACGGCAATCGCGGTGACCACACCGGGCATCGGGCAAAGCAGCAGCTTGGAGGTGTCCGGCGGCTGCTTCTTCGGCATCAATCGCGCCAGTTCGGCGATAGGTGGGCTGCGTACATGGGCGACAACATCCATGCCGCTCCAGCGCAGTCGGTAGCCGGTTCCTGATCGCGACGTTTTGATCGACGTGGTTTCGGCGCCGATTTGAAAGTGCGCGATATGCCGTCCCGGCAGCCAGTCACTTGCAACGCTCAGAACCGAGCCGTCATCGAATGACACCGCGGTTCCGTCTTCCTGATCGCACACGGCGACCGCATAGGCATGGTTGTCAAGCGCGACCATCCAATCGCTAGGGACTTTGCGACGATGATTGTCCATCGCCCCGGAGATCAGGACATTGCGGTGCTGGAGTTTCCAGTTGATATGTGCCGCAACCGCCGCGAGCTTGCGCTCATCCGCATCAGTTGGGGACACACCAGCGAAGCCGTCGGGAAACTCCTCAGCGATAAAGGCTGTGCTTAGCCGCCCCTCGCGAAACCGGGGATGGTTCATGACAGCGGAGAGAAACGGCAGGTTGTTGCCGATGCCTTCCACTTCGAAATCATCCAACGCCGCGCCTATGGCGTTGATTGCGCCCAAGCGATCGGGCGCCCACGTGCAGAGCTTGGCGATCATGGGATCATAGTGCATCGAGATTTCCGAGCCCTCGACCACACCGGTATCGTTGCGGATGAGTGAGCCGTCCGCCCGCGCACCTTCGGCGGGCGGCCGGTAGCGTGTCAGACGACCGATTGAGGGCAGGAAATTGCGATACGGGTCTTCGGCGTAAAGCCGGCTTTCGATCGCCCAGCCGTTCAGCTTCACATCCTCTTGGCCAAAGCGCAGCTTTTGGCCGGCGGCGATGCGGATCATTTCCTCGACCAGATCGACGCCGGTTACAAGTTCCGTGACCGGATGCTCGACCTGAAGCCGGGTGTTCATCTCGAGGAAGTAGAAGTTGCGGTCGCCATCGACGATGAATTCAACCGTACCTGCCGAGTGATAGCCAACCGCCTTGGCAAGAGCAATGGCCTGCTTTCCCATCGCATGTCGAGTTGCTTCGTCGATGAATGGTGATGGGGCTTCCTCGATGATCTTCTGGTTGCGGCGCTGGATCGAGCATTCCCGCTCGCCGAGATAGACGATATTGCCGTACTGATCGCCGAGCACCTGGATTTCGATGTGACGCGGCTCGGTCACGAATTTCTCGATGAAGATACGGTCGTCGCCAAAGGCGTTCTTCGCCTCGTTTCGCGAGGACTGAAATCCTTCGCGCGCCTCGACCTCGTTCCAGGCAATGCGCATGCCCTTGCCGCCACCACCGGCGGATGCCTTGATCATGACAGGAAAGCCGATGTCTCCGGCGATGTGCACCGCTTCCTCAGCATCCTCGATCAGTCCCATGTGGCCGGGCACGGTGGAGACACCGGCGGATGCCGCGATCTTTTTCGAGGTGATCTTGTCGCCCATCGCCTCGATGGCGACGGGCGAGGGCCCGATGAAGGCGATGCCCTTGGCTTTGAGCGCATCGGCAAAATTCGAATTCTCAGACAGGAAACCGTAGCCTGGATGAACCGCATCAGCTCCCGTGGCGATGACGGCATCGAGGATGTTCGCAATGCGAAGATACGACCGAGCTGAGGCGGCGGGACCGATATGGACCGCCTCATCGGCTTGCCGGACGTGCAAGGCGTCTCGGTCAGCGTCAGAATAGACGGCAACCGTGGCTATGCCAAGCCTCTGCGCCGTTTTGATCACCCGGCACGCGATCTCGCCACGATTGGCAATCAGGATCTTCTTGAACATTTTTGCGCACTCAAAGCGGGATCGTGTCGTGCTTCTTCCAGCGCGTCTCGACGCTCTTGCCGCGCAGAGCGGCAAAGGCACGCGCGATCCGCTTGCGTGAAGAATGTGGCATGATCACCTCGTCGATGAAGCCGCGCTCGGCGGCAATGAAGGGGTTGGCGAAGCGCTGCTCGTATTCCTTGGTACGAGCCGCCAGCCTCTCGGGATCGCCGAGTTCGGACCGATAGAGGATCTCGGCAGCGCCCTTTGCGCCCATCACCGCGATTTCGGCGGTCGGCCAGGCGTAGTTGATGTCCGCGCCAATATGTTTGGAAGCCATCACGTCGTAGGCGCCGCCATAAGCCTTGCGTGTGATCAATGTGACCATCGGCACGGTCGCCTGGGAATACGCAAACAGCAGCTTGGCGCCGTGCTTGATGACGCCGCCATATTCCTGGGCGGTGCCCGGCAGGAAACCTGGCACGTCGACGAGCGTCAGGATCGGGATGTCGAAGGCGTTGCAGAAACGAACGAAACGCGCCGCCTTGCGGGAGGAATCGATGTCGAGGCATCCGGCCAGCACCATCGGCTGGTTGGCCACCACCCCTACCGTCCTGCCCTCGATCCGAACAAATCCGGTGATGATGTTGCGGGCGAAGGCGGCCTGAAGCTCGAAGAAGTCGCCTTCGTCGGCGATGGCGAGGATTAGTTCTTTCATGTCGTAGGGCTTGTTGGCGCTCTCCGGCGCCAGCGTGTCGAGGCGCAACTCGATCCGCTCGGGATCGTCATAGAACGGCCGCACGGGCGGTTTTTCCAGGTTGTTCAGGGGCAGGAAATCAAAGAGGCGGCGAACCTCTTCCAGAGCCTCGATATCGTTTTCGAAGGCCCCGTCCGCAACAGAGGACTTTTGCGTATGAGTTGCCGCTCCGCCGAGTTCCTCCGCGCTCACGATCTCGTTTGTGACCGTCTTGACCACATCGGGGCCGGTCACGAACATGTAGGAGGAATCGCGAACCATGAAGATGAAGTCGGTCATGGCCGGGGAATAGACCGCGCCGCCGGCGCAAGGACCCATGATCACCGAAATCTGCGGAATGACGCCAGAAGCATCGACATTGCGCTTGAAGACATCGGCGTAGCCGGCAAGTGAAGCGACACCTTCCTGGATGCGGGCGCCGCCGGAATCGTTGAGGCCGATCACCGGCGCCCCGTTGCGCACCGCCATGTCCATGATCTTGCAAATCTTCTGAGCGTGCGTCTCGGACAGCGATCCGCCAAGCACCGTGAAGTCCTGAGAGAAGACGTAAACAAGCCGGCCGTTGATCGTACCCCAGCCTGTGACCACGCCATCCCCGGCGACCTTCTGTTCAGCCATGCCGAAGTCCGTGGCGCGATGCGTGACATACATGTCGTATTCTTCGAAGGAGCCTTCATCAAGAAGCACCAGCAGGCGCTCCCGGGCGGTAAGCTTGCCTTTGGCGTGCTGGGCATCGACACGCTTTTGCCCGCCGCCCAGGCGGGCCTGCGCACGACGGACCTCAAGTTGTTCAAGAACGGCCCGCATCAGCGCCCTGCCTTTGCTTCGAGCATCTTCAAACCCGTCTGCAGCCGCCGTGCGGTGAGCCGGCTTTGCCTCGAACTCGGGTCTGCTTCGCTGCACGGTCGCATGAACGTCTCCAACGGAATTGCGCTCCGCATTAGTTCGTCGGCAAGGAAGGGAAAAGGATTGACCGAGTGCGACTGCAAAATGTATGAATTTGCAAACAGCAACATGCGAATTTGCAAATGGCTAACGGTAAGCTTTTCATCGGGCGCCGCGTCCGCGAGTTACGGGACGCCAGCAAAGCCACCCAGGCGGCCTTTGCCGAGCGGCTGGGGATTTCGACGAGTTATCTGAACCAGATCGAAAACAACCAACGACCGGTCTCAGCCGCAGTGCTTCTTGCGCTGGCCGAGAAATTCCAAGTCGATATCGCTTCGATCGGCGGCAGTGACGCAGACCGGCTGCTCTCGGCATTGAGCGAGGCACTTGCCGACCCCGTATTCAGCGGAGTTTCAGCCGGATTTCAGGAACTCAAGCTCGTTGCCCAAAACGCACCGTTGATCGCTCATGCGCTGATCACCTGCCATCAGGCATATCGCAGAAATAGCGAGCAGCTTGCCAGCTTCGACGACCAGCTGATCCGAACCAATGCTTTTGCCGAGCCGACACCATACGAGGAAGTGCGGGACTTTTTTCACTTTGTCGACAACTACATCGATGAACTCGACCGGGCGGCCGAGCATCTGGCGAAGGCCTTGGGCGTGCCGGATCGAGATGTCGGTACATCGTTGGCGGATCACCTGGAACAGCATCATCACGTTCGCATTGCGCGCGCCGGCAATGGCGAACGGGTGATCAGGTGCTTCGACGCTTCAGCGCGCGTGCTCTACTTGAACTCTTACTCGCCTGCATCGACGCGCAGTTTCCAGATGGCATTTCAGATCGGCGCCCTGGAGCACCGGGCGGAGATCGACGCCATCATAGAGCGAGCGCGATTCCGGACCTCCGAAGCGGCGGAGATATGCAGGATCGGTCTGCAGAACTATTTTGCCGGCTCGCTTACGTTGCCGTACGGTCCCTTCCTGGCCACGGCAAAAGAACTTCGGCACGACCTGCACCTGCTCGCAATGCGCTTCGGTGCCAGCCTCGAGCAGGTGGCGCATCGCCTTTCGACGTTGCAAAGGCCGCGAATGAAGGGCGTCCCGGTTTTTTTCGCGCGTATCGACCGAGCTGGCAACATCACCAAGCGCCACAGCGCCGCAAAATTGCAGTTCGCCCGCTACGGTGCAGCTTGCCCGTTGTGGAACGCCCATCAGGCGTTCGAAACCCCAGGCCGCATAATTTGCCAGCTGGCCGAGACGCCGGACGGCGTCCGTTATCTCAGTATCGCCACGGAAATCACCAAAGCGGACGGTGGATTTGGCTCTCCTCATCGACGCTATGCGATCGCGCTCGGATGCGAGATCTCCGATGCCGCGGATTTCGTCTATGCTGACCGGCTGGACTTTGCCAACAGTTCAGCTTTCGAACCCATCGGTGTTTCATGCCGCGTTTGTGAGCGGATAGATTGCATTCAACGAGCCGTGCCGCCGCTTAAGAGCACGATTACAGTTGATCACAACCGACGCAGTGAATTGCCGTACACGATTTGCTAATTTGAAGTGATGATGGCTGGGCGCGCAACATCTAATCTCTCGTAAGCCAAATCGTCCATTGCCTGGGCTCCTCGACCGGCCGATGGTGCCGGTCAGCAACGACACGCTGTTGTGTGG
>NZ_RZSV01000020.1:0-44731 GCF_004023205.1 Mesorhizobium sp. M1A.F.Ca.IN.020.03.2.1
CCTAAGTCTTGCCCACCCGCCACGCGCGCCGCCACGCGCCCATCCGCATCCGGAGCCCCGATGACCGACCTGTCCGCCTTTCCGATCGCCAAGCGCTGGCCGGCCAAGCATCCCGACCGCCTGCAGCTCTATTCATGGCCGACGCCCAACGGCGTGAAGATTTCGATCGCGCTGGAGGAGATCGGCCTGCCTTATGAGCCGCATCCGGTCGACATCGGCAAGAACGAGAGCTGGACGCTGGAATTCCTGTCGCTCAACCCGAATGGCAAGATACCGGCGATCATCGATCCGAACGGGCCCGGCGGCAAGCCGATCGGGCTGTTCGAATCCGGCGCCATCCTGCTCTACCTCAGCGACAAGACCGGCAAGCTGATCCCGGCCGATCCCATCCGGCGCTACGAGACGATCCAGTGGGTGTTCTTCCAGATGGCCGCGATCGGCCCGATCTTCGGACAGGTCGGCTTCTTCAACAAATTCGCCGGGCGCGAGATCGCCGACAAGCGCCCGCTGGAGCGGTATCGCGACGAGTCGCGGCGCCTCATCGGCGTCCTGGAAACGCGGCTCAAGGGCCGGCAATGGATCATGGATGACGAGTTCACCATCGCCGACGTCGCGACGCTGGGCTGGGTGCGCAATCTGATCGGCTTCTACGAAGCGCGCGATCTGGTCGGCTTCAACGATTTCCCCGGTGTCGCGGCATGGCTGGAGCGCGGCCTCGCACGGCCCGCCGTGCAGAGGGGCCTGACTATCCCGGTCAGGAGCTGAGTCGCTCTATTTGGGCTTGGCCTTGGCGCCGCCTCGGCCGAGCACGGATGCGGCAAGCCGCGCGGTGGCCACCACCGCGCCGGTCGCCACGCTTGCCACAGTGCGGATCGGCCCCGAGCTTGCCGCCGGCTTATGCGGCTTCGCGGCCTTCGCGGGGGCCTTGTGCGCGGTGCCGGGCACGACTTTCTTGGGCGCGGCCTTGCCGAAGCTCGGCTTGGCGTCCTTGGAGCGCTCGGCCGTTGCGGTAGCTGCACCAGCTCTGGATTGATTGGCTCTGCTTCTTGCAGGCGCGGGTTTTCTGGTCTTGGTTGCCATAAGACGGTTCCCTGTTATCGCGCAATTCCGGAAGCCGTTACACACTTTCCTGGAATCGCGTCAGTGCCGGACAATTCGGGTCATGGAGATAACGACCTGTAAATCTTAAGGTTCCCGCCCGAAAATGGTGAAAATTGAGCAGGTTAACCAATCACCAGGTCGGCCTCCCGGCGACGCGCCAGCACGCGCTCGATATTGGGCATGTCGTTGGAGGCGATCCAGGCGCGGGCGTCCTCGTCGGACTTGCCATGGCCGCGCCAGCGCTCCATCAGCCGGCGCTCGAGCTCGTCGCGCGGGACATCGACGAAAATGGTGAAATCGAACAGCTCTGCCAGCCGCGACCACGGCTCCTCGTCGAGCAGCAGATAGTTGCCCTCGACCAGGATGAACTTGGTGTCGGCGGAAATGATCTCGGCGGCGGCGCGCGAGAGTTCGATGCTGCGGTCGAAGACCGGAATGGCAATGTCCGGCTCGCCGGAGCGGATCCGCTTCAAAAGCGTCTCGAAGCCGGCAAAATCGAAGGTTTCCGGCGCCCCTTTTCGCGCGCGCAGGCCGCGCCGGTTGAGCACGATGTCGTCATAGTGGAAGCCGTCCATCGGCACGACTTCGGACGTGCCCTCCGGCAGCAATTCATGCAGCCTGCCCGATATGGTCGACTTGCCGGCTCCCGGCGGGCCGGCAATGGCAACGACGAAACGCCTGGCCTTGCCGGCGCGCTTGAAGATGGCGGCAGTGATATGGGCTAAGTCGGACATCAGCGCCTCTTCGCTAGCGACTCCGGCCGCATCTTGGCGGCACTGGGGAGAAATTTCAAACGGTTATAAAGCCGCTGCCGCACGCCCTTGAGATCGGTCGTCATCCTATGGCGGAGCAAGGGCCTCAGGCGGGCACGGAACGGCCGATGCGCAGGAATTCGCCGTCGAACGGTATCTCCTTCGCTGAACCATTCTGGGCAAGGATGCGCAGTCGATCGGTCGCTTGTTCCAGGCCGCTTGGCGGTTCGACGTCCGCTGCCGGAACCGCGCCGATGACATGGCGGAAGGAGACGCTGCGCCCTTCGGCAAGCGCGAAGGCCGTCGCCACGCCTTCATGCTTCAGCCAGTTGTCGCCGAGCGAGGCGGTGTGGCCGACCGCGGCGCGGCCGTCCTCGATGCCAAGCACGCCGACATGGCGGCCGCTCCAGGGCGCGTAGTCGCGCCCGCCATTGCTGAACCACAGCATGGTGACCGGCAGCTCGGCCGGATTCTTCAGCACCAGCACCAGATCCTGCTCGGCGCGGCGGGCGAGCGCCGTCCAGCCCGGCCCGCCATGATCGGCCTCGACCAGGGTGATGAAATCCTCGCGCCGGTCTTCCATGCGGTAGTCGGCGAGATCGGCGGTGCCGCCGGCCGCGAGCGGGAAACGGGTGAGGTCGGTGGTGCGGGCGGGATAGGCCAGACGAAACCGGCCGCGCGCCGGATCGGGCTCCAGAGGGGTCTCAGGCGTGACCGCCAGACGTTTCGGCGAGAAGGCGAGCCGGCCGCCGTCCTGCATCGCCGTCATCGGATGGTGGGCGACGGAAATGGCGCCGGAACCGCCGGAGAAGATGTGTTCCTGGTAGAGGAAGGGATGGTTGTCGCGGAGCGTGAAGACCTTGTCGACGGAAGCACCCATCACCTTGCGGCGCAAGCGGAAGACGGCGCGCCAGCCGCCGGCGATGGCACTGCTTTCGACGACATCCCACTCGCTGTTGGCCGTCCAACCGTGGAGGGGAGCAGCTTCGACATCGCTGGTGGAGAACGGCGCGCAGAGGAAGTCGCCGGACAGGCGCACCGTGCCTTCGGGGAGGTTTTGCGGCAACGTCGCGCGCGGCGAGCCGACCCAGGGCGCGCGGTGCAGCGGCTTCAAGCGGCGGCCATCGGCCTCGATTTCCAGGGCGGCGATATGGCCGACGGCGAGATCGAGGGAGACCGAGATGCCTTTTGCGTTGATGCTGAGGGTGTCCATTGCCAAACCTCGAATCTTCGGTGACAACAAAGCCTGACCGGCGGCAGCGGCGCAAGCAGGGCGATAGGCATTTTGCATCAGGCGAATGCCACCAATTGTCGAACTCGGCGCTGCCGACCTTGAAGGCAATTCAACCTCCTGCAAACCGCCAAAAGCTGGGCAAATGCCTCATTCCCGCCGTTAACCAGTTGGACGGAGCGGATGCGGTACGCTAGCTTCGCCGCATCTCAGCAACCGTTTTTGAACAATCTTGTCCACTCCGCTTTCGCTCCTCCAGAAATTGATGACCGCGCTGGTGCTGCTGCTCCTCATTGCCGGCTGCACCACCGCCGCGCCGCCGGAAACCGTGCTGGCCGTGCCGGCGCAGCCGCAGAAATATGCCGCGATCGTGGTCGACGCTTCGACCGGCAAGACGCTGTTCGAGGTCAATTCGACGGCGCAGCGCTATCCCGCGTCGCTGACCAAGATGATGACGCTCTACATGCTGTTCGAGGCGCTGGAGAGCGGCCGGGTGAGCAAGGAGATGCAGATCCCAGTATCCAACCACGCCGCCTCGCAGCCGCCGACGAAGCTGCGCTTCAGGCGCGGCGAGACGATCGACGTCGATTCCGCCATCCGCGCCATGGTGGTGAAGTCGGCGAACGACGTGGCGGTGGCGGTGGGCGAATATCTCGGCGGCGGCAGCGAGGAGCAGTTCGCCGCCATGATGACCGCCAAGGCGCGCCAGCTCGGCATGACCAGCACCAATTTCCGCAACGCCTGCGGCCTGCCCGACGACGGCCAGGTGACCACGGCGCGCGACATGGCGGTGCTGGGCATCGCGCTCCAGCGCCGCTTCCCGCAGCATTTCCACTATTTCTCCGAAAGCGATTTCATGTTCCGCGGCCGGCTGGTGCGCGGCCATAACGACATGCTGGGACGGGTGCGTGGCGTCGATGGCATCAAGACCGGCTATATCCGCGCCTCCGGCTACAACATCGTCACCTCCTACAATGCCGACGGCAGGCATCTGATCGTGGTGGTGATGGGCGCCCAAAGCGCGCGCCAGCGCAACGACCATGTCGAGGCGCTGATCCAGCGCAGCTTGGCGCCGATGAGCGCCGATGCCCAGACGCGGCTGATGTACGCCGGGCAGCAGCCGGCCGGTTCTGCGCTTCCGGGTTTGCCGGCGCCGGGAGTGCCGGCGCCCAGTTTGCCGGCGCAAGGGTCGTCGCTGCCGGGTTTGCCGGCGCAGTAGCGAAGCCCGGGTGGCGGCGGCCTGCTCAAGCGACCGGCCAGATAGCCCGCCGGCGGTGACCATGGCTCCAGCGAGGCAGGACCGATGCGTTCGGCGGTGGCGCTGCCCCTCACCTGCCTGCCGGCATCCTCTCCCCGTAAGTGACGGGGAGAGGGGCGCTCTCATCGCCGGTTTCGCCAATAGCCAGCGGTGCAGAGGAAGGCGCCGAGCCTGCGCCCAGCCTCCTTCTCCCTATATAGGGAGAAGGTGCCGGCAGGCGGATGAGGGGCGGCGCTGCCCCGAGAGATTTGTTGTTGCTCAGCAAGCCCTTTCAACCGAATCTTCCCAGAATTGGATCTATGTCTTTCCGCGCCGAAAGCAGATCCATCCATCACAACAACTTGTTCGGTCACACCAGCTTCACAGTCGCGATGGATATGCCGCGCCGGCTCGGCGTATCGTATCGAAGCCCGAGAAGAGGAGCACTGAGCATGGCCGGCGACCCAAAGGCATCCGCGCAGACAATAGCCGACAACGAAAACGACTCGGGCGGCGAATATCTCGAGGCGGCCACCGTGCCGGAAGACCAGCATGAGGCGGCGGACGAGATCCTCGAAGCGCCGGAGGTGCCGGATTCCGAGCCGCACCTGCCCGGCACGGCGCGTGCAAAGCCCAAGAAAAAACCGTCGGCGATCAGCGGCCGGAAGTTCCGCAAGCGCGACCTGGTGCGCGTCGACGACCTGAGGCCGAGCCTCGCCGACCGCATCCGCTCCGACCATCCCGACCTGCCGCGCGGCGCCCGCATCAGCCGCGAGGAGCTCGCCCGCTACCGCATGCGCTACATGGAGGAATTGCTGCAGCAGGAGCATGGCGAATTCTCCGAGCTCGACCGCCAGGTGGTGGAATCGATCGCCAGACAGGACACGATCTCGGAGAACTCGGAAGAAGAGTTCGAGGAGCGCCGCTCCTTCGCCGACCGCGTCTCGGACGACATGGCGGCCTTCGGCGGCAGCTGGTGGTTCCTGATCTCGTTCGCGGCGGTGCTTCTGATCTGGATCGGCCTCAACCTCTTCGAGGGCGCGGCCGCCGCCTTTGATCCCTACCCATTCATCCTGCTCAACCTGCTCCTATCCTGCATCGCCGCCATCCAGGCGCCGATCATCATGATGAGCCAGAAGCGGCAGGAGGCGAAGGACCGGCTGCGCTCCTTCAACGACTACCGGGTGAACCTCAAGGCCGAGCTCGAAGTGCGGCACCTGCACGAAAAGCTCGACTACCTGATCTCACGCCAATGGCAGCGCCTGGCCGAGATGCAGCAGATGCAGCTTGATGCCATGCACGAGCTGACCTCGAAGAAGCAGAAGCGGGCGACGCGCGGGGTGCAGCGGAGGGTGGCGAAGAGCGAGGTGGAGGGGTGAGGGCTGGCGAGAGCTTGCGCCTGAACAACGCTCGGAAGTCGCGATGCATTGCCGAAGTGGGGCCGCCGGCCTCCGAGCCTACATCAGTTGGGACCGCTCGCTCTCGACTCCGGCACCTCCACCGGACGAATGCGAGCCTGCCCGCTACGGCGAATATTCCGCCAAGCCAATTGCCCGTTGAAGCCCGGAGCGGCTTCCGCTAAGAAGCCGTGGCTGGCCGGCTCACCGGCTGGTTCGTTTTCCGGTTTCCCGGGAAGCACCCGTAGCTCAGCTGGATAGAGCGCTGCCCTCCGAAGGCAGAGGTCACAGGTTCGAATCCTGTCGGGTGCGCCATCTATTTGGCACCGCTGGCTGCTGGCACTGGCCGGCTAGGCGACCGCAGTTCGCGCGACGCCGTCCGCGCGCAGCTCAGATGGCGCTGAAGGTCAGCGCACGATGCCGCGGCAGGCCCAGGCGACGTTGGCGAAAGACCTCGGCCCATCGGCACGACCGGCCTCATAGGCATCGCGTACTGCAGCCTCCGTGCGGGTCCGCTCGGCTGCGTCGAGCGTGGTCATATATTTGCCGAGCGGGCCTTCGCCGGCGGCAATCGGCGCCCAGTAGTCGTCGAAATTCTGGTAGTCCATGCGGATCATCAGCTCGGTTTCGGTGACGTCGGTCAGGCCCTGTTCGACAAAGGTCCGCTTCATTTCGCCGGGCTGCATCATCGGCTGGAAACAGTAGCGATTGCGCATCTGGCGGCCGCTTTCGCTGAGCGCGGCAACGGTGTCAATCATCATGCGCATGGCCGGCATGCCGCCAAGATGGTCCCACACAACGGCGGCGACCACGCCGCCCGGCCGCGTTACGCGGCGCATCTCGGCCACCGCCTTGCCGGTCTCCGGCACGAAGTGAAGCACCAGCAGCGCAAGGGCGCGATCAAACGCATTGTCCTCGAAAGGCAGCGCCGTGGCGTCCGCCTGCTCAATGGTGATGCGCCGATCGGTGTTCCTCTCCTTCGCCGCCGCGACGAAGACGGCTGAGAAGTCGATGGCCTGGATTTCGGCGAGATCGCGCGACTTCGCCAGTTCGAAGGTCAGGCTGCCGGTACCGCAGCCGACGTCGAGGATCTTCTCGCCGCCGGCCAGGCCGACGAAGTCGATGAACTTGGGCGCGAGCCTGCGGCTCCAGCGGCCCATGAGCTGCTCATAGCCGGATGCGGCGTGAACGGTGAAGCTTGATGTCATCCCGTCCTCCCTTGCTGGTTTCAGCCTAGACCCACGCGGGAACCATGCCAAGCAACGAAACCAGCCGATCGTCCCGAGATCGCACAGGTTGGGCGTTGGCAGGAGCATACGACGCCGAGGCCGAGCGCCAGGTCGGTCTATCGCAACCAGAAATCGCCGCCGAGCGAGCCCGGATCGCCGAGATGAACGCGTTGTCGGAGGGCGTTCCTGTTTCGCCGCCGCAAACGAGGATGCCGACGCGTTCCGCGGCGTGATCGAGATCGCCTTGTGCGTTTCGCTGCCGCAGATCACCAGAGCGCATATGGCCGCAAAACTGGCCGAGCTGGGCGATCGCCGCTTGCCGCCGAATGCCAGCATCATCGATCGCGCCCGGATGGCATCCCTGCCTGCCGGCTGATCTTGTCGCAGTCCGGATTGCAACCTGTCCGCGACGTCTACGAGTGGAGACTTCGCTCACGCAGGCGTCGTTTTGCCGGTCGAAAGCGCTTCGAACACCTCGCCGGTTTCGGCCACGAGCGTCTGCATCAATTCGCCGGCAGGAAGCTCCCGGTTCAAGGCGGCCGCCTGCCCATAGAGATGGAAGGCGAAATCTCCTTTTGCACCGGCCTCGCCGAGCGGAGCGCTGAGCGCAACCATTTGCGGGAAGTCGGGGAGGTGCGCCCGGTTCACCTCCATCTCCAAGGCGAAGCGGGTGCGTCTCGCCCGCGCCGCGCGGCCGGTGAAGGCATCGGTGACCATCGTGTCCATGTCCGTGGCGGCGCGGATCAGGGCTTGGCGCGGTCCGTCCGTGCCGGCCTCGTCGCAAGACAGGAAGCCGGTGCCGATCTGCACGCCGCTGGCGCCAAGCGCGAAGGCGGCCGCTATGCCGCGGCCGTCGGCGATGCCTCCGGCGGCAATGACCGGCAGCTTGACGGCATCCACGACCTGGGGAACCAGCGCCAACGTTCCCACGCCGTCACCGGGACGGTTGGGGGCGTGCGATCCCCTGTGGCCACCTGCCTCCCAGCCCTGAGCTATGACCGCGTCGGCTCCGCCGTCGGCGAGTTGGCGCGCCTCGGCGACATTCGTCGCGGTGCTGAGAACCACGATCCCCGCCTGCTTCAACTTGGCGACCGCGGCCGCGTCCGGAATGCCGAAATGGAAGCTGACGACCGGTGGGCGGATCTCGAGCAGCAGTTCAAGCTTTTCTTCGTCGAAACCCGGTCCGATCGGCGGAAGCCTCCGCGAGGGTTCGTCGAGCGACAGCTCCTCGTAGTAGGGCCGCAGCCTGTCGATGACC
This sequence comes from Mesorhizobium sp. M1A.F.Ca.IN.020.03.2.1, assembly GCF_004023205.1. Lineage (NCBI taxonomy): Bacteria > Pseudomonadati > Pseudomonadota > Alphaproteobacteria > Hyphomicrobiales > Phyllobacteriaceae > Mesorhizobium > Mesorhizobium sp. M1A.F.Ca.IN.020.03.2.1. The sequence continues at coordinate 8,206 of NZ_RZSV01000020.1, forward strand.
TGGGTCAGTACGGCGTCGCTGGTGTCCGGTCTGGGAAAAACAAAGAAATTGAGGTTGAAGGGACGCTCGGTCGAGGCGCGCAGCTGGCGCGCAGCGGTGCGCAAGCCGTCCGGCAGCATCGATGCGCAGCCGAGCGATCCCAGCCCGCCGGCGTTGCTCACCGCGGCGGCGAGTTCCGGAGTCGCCGAGCCGGCCATCGGAGCCTGGATGATCGGGTGCTCGATCTTTAAGAGATCGCATAAACGACGGTTAGGCCACACGAGCGTTTTTCCTGTGTCGGGAAAGGAACACGCGCAGTCCATCATAGGCCCGGATCAAGACGGGGTCACCGGAATTGTGCGAGGCACGCTCCCACGCTCTCCCGCTCCACCAGCGGGCATTCAAGCTTGGTGATGGGATAGCGGCCGCGGCCGGGCGTCGGCGGTGCCTCCAATTGCTCGATCGCCCATTGGCCCATCGCCAGATGCGGCAGGATCGATGTGGTCAGCGGCGGGAAGAGGTGGCGGGCGATCTCCTCGTCGTCATAGCCGATCACGGAAATGTCGCCGGGGATATGCAGGCCCGCCTCCTTCAGCGCTTCGTAACAGCCGATTGCCGTGCGGTCGTTCTGGCAGAAGATGGCGGTCGGGCGGTCCTTCAGCGCAAGCAGCTTCACCGTCGCGGCATAACCGGCGCTGGCCGACCAGTCGCCCTCCACCACCAGGTCCGGATCGAAGGGGATGTCGGCGGTGGCCAAAGCGCGGCGATAGCCCTTCAGCCGATCCTGCGCCGCCTGCATCCAGGGCTCGCCGGTGATGGTGGCGATGCGGCGGTGGCCGCGGCTGATCAGATGCCGGGTGGAGCTCTGGCCGCCGGCGATCTCGGAAGGCACCACGGCCGGGAAGGCATAATCGGCGGTGTAGCAGTTGAGCAGGATGACCGGAATGTCGAGGCTGTAGAGGAACTCGGGCGCGGTGATCTCGCGGGTGAAGATGGTCATGTAGATCAGCGCCGAGAGGCCGCGCCGGGTGAGCGCCTGGATGGCACGCGGCTCCATGACGGCGTCACCCATGGTCTGCGCCACCAAGAGCACGTTGCCGGCATTCCACGAGGCCTGGCGCGCGCCCTCGATGGCCACAACCGCCTCGGGGCTGGTGGCGAGCTGGTCGACGGCAAAGCCGATGACGCCATCCAGCCCTTCGAAGGGCGTGACGGGCGGACGCAACGCTGAAAAGACCGGCGGCGAATAGCCCAGCGCTCTAGCTGCCTCGATCACGCGGTCGCGCGTCTGCTGCGACAGCCTGATGCCCGGCGAATTGTTGAGCACGAAAGAGACCGTCGCCTGCGAGCAGCCGGCGGCTCTCGCTATATCGGTCATGGTGACCCGGCCCTTGGGCTTGGCCGATGGCTTGCGGCGTCTGGACGTTTGCCGTGGATCGCGCAGTTGCGTCGGTTCGCTCATGGTCGTTCCCAAACCTGCCGGGCTGTTACGCAAAGCCCGCCACCCAGCAGGAATGCTTATAACTATTATCACATGAAAGGGCGTTGGCGCCAGCCACGGCACGCGGCGACAAAATGGCCAAAAAGGTCAGCAAAGCTGTCAGTTTTCACCAGTTTTGCCGACCCGACCAGCGCAAATCCTGCTTCCGCCGGCGCCCACCGCGGCACCCGGTTCGCCGTGGTTGGGGCGCCTGGCCGAACCCGCGACTAATACTATTTACTAATATCGGTAAGCGATCTACTGTCAACGCGTCGCCGAGCAAGCTGCGGCGACGGCATCTGGGAGGAGCGCAGGTTCGCTGCCCGGCAATTTGCCGGAAGAGGGCTGCCCTCGTCCTCACGAAAATGTCAGACAAATCGGACTATTTACGAACGTCAAATCTGTGTCTAGTGTTTCGGTCGCGGCTGGATCGGCCCCGGACTTAGGTGCCAGACCCTTGAGGAGGAGGGCGTCCAGGCCGCAGCCGAGACAGCAGCGATGAGTTTCAAAAGGGAGGTTGAAGCATGAAATCCATGATACGCAACGCGTCCGTCGCCGCGGCGGCCTTGGCTATTGGCCTGACGGCCAGCGCAGCCGTGCGCGCCGACGACAAGCCGACGCTGGCCTTTGTCGTCAACGGCGCGTCAGACTTCTGGAAGGCGGCGGAAGCCGGCGTGAAGAAGGCGCAGGGCGAACTGCCCGACTACAATCTCGAGCTGAAATATCCCGAGCAGTCGTCGGTCGCCATCCAGCAGCGCCTGATGGACGACCTGGTGACGGCCGGCGTGAAGGGCATCATGGTGTCGGCGGTCGACCCCAAGACCTCGACCGACGGGCTGAACAAGATCGCGTCGCAGACGGCTCTGTTCACCACCGACAGCGACGCCCCGCAGACCAAGCGCGTCGCCTATATCGGCTCGTCCAACGTCGATGCCGGCAAGCAGGCGGCCGAGATCGCCAAGAAGGCGATGCCGAACGGCGGCAAGTGCCTGGGCTTCGTCGGCCTGCTCGGCGCCGACAATGCCAAGGAGCGCATCGAGGGCATGAAGGAGGGGCTTGCCGGCAGCAAGATCGAGCTGGTGGACGTGCGCGGCGACGACATCGACCAGGCACGGGCCAAGAAGAATGTCGAGGACGCGCTGGTCGCCAGCCCCGACATCACCTGCATGGTCGGCTTCTACTCCTACAATACGCCGCGCATCTATGAGGCGCTTCGCGACGCCGGCAAGCTCGGCCAGATCACCGTCGTCGGCTTCGACGACGATCCGATCACGCTGGGGGGCGTCAAGGAAGGCACGGTTGCCGCGACCGTGGTGCAGCAGCCCTTCGAATGGGCCTATCAGGGCATGAAGCTGATGGCCGCCTACCTCAAGGGCGACAAGTCGGGCATTCCGGCCAACGGCTTGATCATCGTGCCGACCAAGATCATCGGCAAGGACGATGTCGACGCCTATGCCGCCAACCTGAAGGCGATGGCCGGCAAGTAATCGATGCACAGTTGCGCCGGCTCAAGCTTCGCCTTGAGCCGGCGTCCGTATTGACGGGCCGCATGCGGCCCGTCAGTCTGCAGCCCACCGGCTGCCGATAAGCGCGATGAACAATGGCGTGATGAATTATTCCGACCCATCCATCATCCAATCCGCTCCGTTCCTGAGCCTCGAGGCCGTGCGCAAGACCTATCCCGGCGTCGTGGCGTTGGACGGGTTCTCGATGGAGGTCAGGCCGGGCGAGGTGATCGGGCTGGTCGGCGAGAACGGCGCCGGCAAATCGACATTGATGAAGATCCTCGGCGGCGTGACGCGGCCGGACAGCGGCTCCGTCACCGTCGACGGCGTCGCGCATGACGGCTTGACCGTGGAAGCCAGCATCGGCTCCGGCATCGCCTTCGTGCATCAGGAGCTCAACCTGTTCGAAAACCTCGACGTCGCCGCCAACATCTTCTTCGGCCGCGAGCCGCTCAAGGCCGGGCCGCTGAAGCTGGTCGACCGCGCCAAGCTGCGCGAGATGGTGGCGCCGCTCCTGAAACGCGTCGGAGCCAATTTCTCGGCCGACGCGCCGGTCGCCTCGCTGTCGCTGGCGCAGCAGCAGATGGTCGAGATCGCCAAGGCGCTGTCGATCAAGGCGCGGCTGGTGATCCTCGACGAGCCGACCTCCAGCCTGCCAATCGCCGAGACCGAAAAGCTGCTCGACGTGATCAAGGGACTGCGGGCGGAAGGCATCAGCGTCATCTTCATCTCGCACCGCCTGCACGAGGTCGAGCGCGTCGCCGACCGCGTCGTGGTGCTGCGCGACGGCATGCTGGCCGGCACGCTGCCGAAGAGCGACATCAATCACGACCAGATGGTCAAGCTGATGATCGGGCGCATGCTGAAGGAGCGCGAGAAAGCCGCGGAGGCGGGTCGCGCGCCGGGCGGCGTCGCACTCTCGGCGACAGCGGTGCGCACCAGCGCCTATCCCGACCACCCGGTCGACCTGGAGCTTCGGCGCGGCGAAATCCTCGGCCTTGCCGGGCTGGTCGGCTCCGGCCGCACGGAGCTCGCGCGCGTCCTGTTCGGCATCGACGAGCGGCTCGGCGGCAGTGTCGCGCTGGACGGCAAGGCGCTCAATGTCGGATCGGCCGCCGATGCGGTGGCGAGCGGCATCTTCCTGGTACCCGAAGACCGCAAGCTGACCGGCATCCTGCTCGACCTCTCGATCGCGCAAAACATTTCGCTGCCCAATATGCCGGCGCATGCGAAGCGCTCGCTGGTGTCGACCAGCGCGGAGCTCGCCACCGCCGAGAAGCAGAAGAAGGATCTCGGCATCAAGGCGCCATCGGTCCTGACCCGCACCGGCACGCTGTCCGGCGGCAACCAGCAGAAGGTGGTTCTGGCCAAATGGCTGGCGATGAACCCCAAGGTGATGATCCTCGACGAGCCGACGCGCGGCATCGATATCGGCGCCAAGGCCGAGATCTACGCGCTGATGCGGGCGCTGGCCGATGCCGGCGTCGCGGTGCTGATGATCTCCAGCGACATGGAAGAGGTGATCGGCGTCTCGGACCGCATCGCGGTCATGCATGAGGGGCAGATCTCCGGCATCCTCGACCGGGACGATTTCAGCCAGGAGAACGTGCTGTTGCTGGCGGTGGGCAAGAAGCCGAAGCTGGCGCAAGCCGCGGGAGGAGCGCAATGAGCAAGAAAGACCTCGGCCTGCTGGTCCTGATCCTGGTGGTCGGCGCGGTGGTCACGGCTATAAATCCGCGCTTCCTGTCGACGATCAATCTCGCGAACACCTCCAACCTGGTCGCGCTGTTCGGCATCCTTTCGATCGGCCAGGCCTTCGTCATCATCACCGGCGGCATCGAGCTTTCGGTCGGTTCGCTGATCGCGCTGCTCGGCACGCTGTTCATCGACTTCATCGCCGTGCGCGAGATGGACTGGCCGTTGGCCTTCGTGCTGATCATCGTGCTCGGCGCCATCATCGGCTTCGTGCATGGCTGGCTGATCACGCGGCTCAAGATGCAGCCCTTCGTGGTGACGCTTTGCGGCCTGCTGATCTACCGCGGCGTCGCCCGTTTCTACACCGCCGACGGCACGGCGGGCTTCGCTTTCGGCCAGAATTTCCCGGATCTCGAATTCCTGACCGCCGGCCGCTCCGGCGGGTTGCCGAATTCCTTCATCGCGCTGATCGTGATCGCCATCGTCATGTGGGTGGTGCTGCACCGCTCGGTGTTCGGGCGCTATCTCTATGCCATCGGCAAGAATGAGGAAGCGGCGAAGTATTCGGGCATCCGCACCGGACGCGTGGTGATCGCGGCATACGTGATCTGCGGTGTGCTGACGGCGCTGTCGGCGATCTACTTCGCCATGTACACGCGCTCGATCTCGCCGGCGAGCCACGGCCAGTTCTATGAGCTCTACGCCATCGCCGCGGCGGTGCTCGGCGGCTTCTCGCTGCGCGGGGGCGAGGGCTCGCTCGTAGGCGTCATCCTCGGCACCGTGCTGCTGCAGGAACTGCAAAACCTCGTCAATCTGCTCGGCATCCCGTCCTCCCTGAACTTCGCGGTGATGGGCGGCGTGATCCTGATCGGCGTGCTGGTCGACCAGCAGTGGGGTGTGTTCCGCGCCCGGCGCCGGATGATGGAGGCGTCGCGCCGGAACGTCGCCGGCGCGCCGGCGGAGTAGCTTCCCTCGTCCGATCTCGGCAGGCAGCGGGGCAGATTTCAACTTCGCGTGCTGCACACATTTTTTGGACGTTGGCGCCGACATCAACAAGTCTCGGCCCAACCTCCCACTCGCAAGCCGGCATCACCTGAATCAATACACCTCAGATCATGTCCGAAAGGTCCGAAAACGCCATCGCCTTGCGCAGCACCTCGGCGAAACGGTCGCCGGCGATCTCTCTGGCGCCGCTGTTGTCGATGGAGGTGACATCCAGCCCGGAAAGCGTCACGCTGGTGCTGCGCGCCAGACGCGCCAGCACCTCGCCGCGCGATTCACGGCCGCGCGCCGCCAGCCGCTCGGCGAGGATCTCCGGCGCAGCGGTGATCTCGACCACCGCCAGGTTGGCATAGCGCTCACGCAGCGCCGGGATGACGGCACGGGAAACGTTGGCAACGGCGACATGACCATTGGCGATCGCCCAATCGACATCGGCCGGCAGGCCATAGCGCAGGCCGTGCGCGTCCCAGCAGATGACGAAGGCGCCGTCCGCTTCCGCCTCGGCGAAGGCGGCGTCGGCCAGCGTATCGTGGTCCTCGCTGGCGGAGTCGCTCGGACGGGTGATGACGCGGCGGACGAACTCCAGCCCCGTCTCGCCGGCAAAATGCGCCTTGGCGTAGCCGATCACCGTGTCCTTGCCGGCGCCGCTCGGCCCGACCACCACGACGAACACGCCGTTGCGGATCGGAAGCGTCTCGGTGAGCTCGCGTTCGATCAGCGCAGAAACCATCATGCGACGCGCCTGCCCTGACGCCAGACGTTGCGCACGACCGGCACATGCTGGTCGACGCGCACGCGCACGAGGTCGGCGCGCCGGCCGGGCTCGATGACACCGCGATCGCTAAGGCCGACCGCTTCCGCCGGGTTCTTCGAGACCATGGCGACCGCCTGCGGCAGCGAAATGCCTTCCACGACATCGCCGAGGAAGAAGGCGGACTGGATCAGGCCGAAGGGGATATAGTCGGACGACAGGATGTCGAGCAAACCGTCGCCGGCAAGCGAGCGCGCCGACACATTGCCCGAATGCGAGGAGCCGCGCATGACGTTGGGCGCGCCCATCAGCACGCCGAGGCCTGCCGCCTTCGAGGCCCTCGCCGCCTCCTCGGTGGTCGGGAATTCGGCAACGCGCACGCCCTGCTCCACCGCCTCGTCGACATGGCCGGCCGTCGCATCGTCGTGGCTGGCAAGCACGATGCCGCGCTCGCGGCAGGCGGCGGAAATGAAGACGCGGTTCGGCCCGGAATTCTTGGCCGATTCCGCCATACGCTTCTCGCAGAATTTCTGGAAGTCGCGGTCGGTCAGCTTCAGCTTGCGCTGGTAGTAATAGGCGTAGGTCTCGAGATCGACGAACTGGCGCTGGCCCGGCGCGTGGTCCATCAGCGAGGCGAGCTTCACCCTGTCGTCGGTCTCGAAATTGGCGAAGGCCTCGAGGCAGTCCGGCGCCGAGACCTCGCAGCGCAGATGGATGAAGTGGTCGGCCCTGAGCCGATCCTGGCGCACGCTGTCCTCGATCGCGTCGGCGAGCTTGCGCACGTCGTCGGACTTCAGGTCGGCATCCTCGTCCATGCCGACACGCAAGGCGTCGAGCACCGTGGTGATGCCGGCGGTCGCCACCTGCGCATCGTGGGCGAGCACGGCGGCGATCGGGTTCCAGCGCACTTTCGGACGCGGCGCGTAATGGCCTTCGAGGTGATCGGTGTGCAGTTCTACGAGACCCGGGATGATGTAGTCGCCGCCCATGTCCTCGCCGGTGCGGGCCGCACCCGGCTCGATCGCGGCGATCAGCCCATCGCGCAGCAGCAGCGAGCCCGCGACGATCTCGTCGGGCAGCACGATGCGGGCATTGTTCAAAACGGTCTCGGCGGTCATTTCAGCAGTCCTATCTCAGGCGGGCGGACATCAGGCGGTTTTTCTGGCCGGGCCGCGTCCAAGCACGTGGTGCGAGAGCACCATGAAGGGCGCGCCCGGTTCGGTTTCGACGAACAGCGTCAGCGCATCCACCGGCACCGGACGCTGCAGCACATCCGCGAACAGGCTGTCGATTGCAGCGCGAAGGCGCGGGCTTTCCTGTGGCCCGACCCGTCCGGAGAGCGTCATGTGGAAGCGGAACGTCTCGAAGACGTAGGGATAACCCCACTGGCAGAGGTTGCGGAACTCATCCGGCTTCAGCGAGTCTGGGCTGCGGCGCTCGATCTCGGCCTCGGTCAGCGGCGCGCGGAAGCGGTCGAAAGCGCGCACGACCTCGCCGGCGAAACTGTTGAGCGGCTCGAAAGGACTTTCCGGCACCAGCGCGAAAAAGCCGTCGATCTGGCCGACGACCAAACGCGGGATGACGACTGGCGGCGTGACCTCGGCGAAATCGTCGAGCGCCGCCCGCAGCGAGGCTTCCGATTCGCTGGGCGCCAGCCGGAACGGCGCCTTCAGCGTCGCGTGGAAGCCGTAGCGCCGAGCCGAGGCGGTGTGGAAGGCAACTTCCGCCGCCGACAGGGCACCCACACCCTCGACCGGCCGCGTCGGCGCGCCGAACGGGTCGCGCCCCAGCCAGTTGGCGGCGATCCGCGCCAACGGCTCATCCTGCCGCGGGGTAAAGTAAATGGCATAGCGCATCGAAAATCCTCGTCAGACCGCTGCCATAGGTGATTTCCATGACGGATTGACGAAGCTTTCATGGGTTTTCGAAGGCAACCCAGGCTCCGGCGGTCCTTAGCCGACGATTTTCCCGAACTGGACCAACAGGTTGAGGGCTATGAAAAATCTCACGCCTTCATCAGCCACTCATGCTCGGCGGCGTTGTGGAATTTCCATGTCCGCTTCGGGCCGGCCATGACATTGAGATAGTAGAGATCATAGCCGTGGCAGGCCGCACACGGGTGGTAGCCCTTCGGCACCAGCACGACATCGCCGTCCTCGATCGCCATCGCCTCGTCCAGATCGCGCACGCCATTTCTGTCGGCGTCGGTGTAGACGCGCTGGAAGGCGAAACCCTGCGGCGGGTTGAGGCGGTGATAATAGGTCTCCTCGAGATAGGACTCGGCCGGCAGATTGTCCTGGTCGTGTTTGTGCGGCGGATAGCTGGAGGTATGGCCGCCGGGCGTGATGACCTCGACCACCAGCAGCGAGTCGGCCGGCTTGCCCTCGGGCAGGATGTTGGTGACGTAGCGGGTGTTGGTGCCCTTGCCGCGCACTTCCTGACCGAGATCGTCGGGCGCAATGACGCGGGCGGGCAGGCTGCCGCCAAGACCGGGCGCCGAGCAGACGGCAAGCTCCAGCTCGGTGTCGGCGGTCACTGCCCAGTCGGAGCCTTGCGGCACATAGACCGACCAGGGCTTGCCTTCGAAGGGCGACATGCGCTCGCCGAGCAGGCCGAGATCCTTGCCGCCGGCCGCAGCCTTGCCCTTGCCGGTGACGAACACCAGGCAGACCTCGCGCTCGCCCGTCTTGCCGGCGGCCGTCTCGCCCGGCCGCAAGCGGTGGAGATCAAAACCCACGTAAGTCCAGCCCGCGCTTTGCGGGGTGACGTGGGCGACGTGGCCGTGGCCCTTGTCGGCCTTGACGAGCAGTTTCGACATTTTTGTCTCCTGGGTCATTCCTTCGGCTCGGCCGGAGGCTTGGGCTCCTCGGCCGGCTTGTAGAGGTAGAAGAACTGCCACACCGCGTAACCGGCGAAGCCGAGCGCGATTACCCCCCAGAACGGCGTGCCGGAGGCGAATTCGATCACCGACCAGATTAGGCAGCCGGCGACGACGGCAATGCGCCGCCACAGCGGTCGGAAGAAGGGGTGCTCATAGTCTTTCATCGCGCCAATCCGGGACTTGTCCAAACGCATCAGATAGACCGAGCGGCCGGACGAATCCACTCGTTTACGCCGGGAAGCCCTGCGTCTCGACCGTATAGCCGGCGGCCGTCATCACCCGCATCAGCTCCTTATGGCCGACCTCAGCCATCCTCAGCGGCGGGTTCTTTTTCGGATCCTGCTCGGCCTCGACCACGAACCAGCCTTCATAGCCGTAGTCGGCGAAGCGCTGGACGATCGCGCCGAAATCGAGCGAGCCGTCGCCGGGCACGGTGAAGGCGCCGAGCGCGACGGCATCGAGGAAGGACTGTTTCGTGCGGTCGAGCCCGTCGATCACGTTCATGCGCACGTCCTTCACATGGACGTGGTTGATGCGCTTGTGGTGGTTGTCGATGGCGCGCAACACATCGCCGCCGGCGAAGGCGAGGTGGCCGGCATCGAGCAGCAGCGGGATGCCCTCGCCGGAATGATGCATGAAGGAATCGAGTTCCGGCTCGGTCTCGACCACGGCCGCCATGTGATGATGGTAGGAAAGCGGCATACCCTGGTCGGCGCACCATTCGCCGAATTCGGTGACGCGGCGGCCATAGGCCTTCATCTCGTCGCCGGAAAGCCGTGGCTTGGTGGCAAGAGGCTTGGAGCGGTCACCCTGGATGGAGCGGCCGACCTCGCCATAGACTATGCAGGGCGCGTTGACCGCCTTGAACAGGTCGATCATCGGCTGGATGCGATTCTTGTTGCTTGCCAGGTCCTCATCGACCAGCGTGCCGGAGAACCAGCCGCCGCAGAGCGTGACGTCGACCTCTTTCAGGATCGGCAGCATCACCTTCGGGTCGTTGGGGAAGCGGCGGCCCATCTCCATGCCGGTGAAGCCGGCCGAGCGCGACTGGCGCAAACACTCCTCCAGCGACACATCATCGCTCAATTCCACGAGATCGTCGTTCCACCACGCGATGGGAGACATGCCCAGTTTGGCTTTCAAGTCGTCACTCCAGGTTCGGATCGTTCAACTTTCGCTCGTCGGCGCCGCCCTCATCCGCCTGCCGGCACCTTCTCCCTGGAAATGACGGGGAGAAGGGGCAGGCTTCAGCGGTGGCGGCCCCCTGCTCCCCGTTCTTCACGGGGAGCAGGGCAAGGGTGAGGGGCAGTGCCAGCTTCAATCACCTAAGCTCTGCATGAGCTTTTTCTCGTCATACGCCTTGCGCGCGGCGTTCACCTGCGGCCGCGACGAGACTTCCGGCACGGCAACATCCCACCAGTGGCCGCCGGCCTCGGTCGACACCAGCGGATCGGTGTCGATGACCAGCACGGTGGTCTTGTCGTTGCCCTTCGCCTTGGCGAGCGCCGTCTCGAGTTCAGCAATCGAGGCCACCTTCTCGGCGACGGCGCCGAGGCTGGCCGCATGGGCGGCGAAGTCGACGTCGGGCATCACCTCGTGGCGAGCGTCCTTCAGGAGATTGTTGAAGTTGGCGCCGCCGGTCGCCATCTGCAGCCGGTTGATGCAGCCATAGCCGCGATTGTCGAGCAACACGATGGTGAGTTTCAGGCCGAGCATCACCGACGTCGCGATCTCGGAATTGAGCATCAGATAGGAGCCGTCGCCGACCATGACGACGACTTCCTGGTCGGGTTTCGCCATCTTGACGCCGAGCCCGCCGGCGATCTCGTAGCCCATGGTCGAGAAGCCGTATTCGGCGTGATAGGAACCGGGCGCGCCCGCTTGCCAGAGCTTGTGCAATTCGCCGGGCAGCCCGCCGGCGGCATGCAAAAGCGTGACGCCCGAGCCCATCGCGCGCTGCACGGCGCCGATCACCTGCGCGTCGGAGGGATAGGCGGCGTTGGTCGAGGCCGTCACCTTGGCGGCGGCAGCCTGCCATTCCGTCTTGCCCTTCAGCGCACTGTCGGTCCAGGCGGTCGGCGCCTTCCAGCCCTTCAGCGCGGCGGAAAGCTCGGCGAGCCCTTCGGTGGCGTCGGCAACCAGCGGCAGCGCCCAGTGCTTGCCGGCATCGAAGACCTGGGTATTGAGCCCGATGATGGTGCGGCCGGCATTCTTGAACAGCGCCCAGGAGCCGGTGGTGAAGTCCTGCAGCCTGGTGCCGACGGCAAGAACCACATCGGCCTCTTCCGCCAGCCGGTTGGCCGCTGATGTGCCGGTGACGCCGACGGCCGCCATGTTGAGCGGATGATCGTCGGGCAGCGAGGATTTGCCGCCTTGGGTCTCGCAAACCGGAATGCCGGCGCCCTGCACCAGCTTGGCCAGCTCTCCGGAAGCCTGCGAATAGAGGACGCCGCCGCCGGCGATCACCAGCGGCTTCTTGGCGTTCTTCAGGGCCGCCACGGCGACGGCCAGTTCGTTGAGATCCGGGCGCAGCCGGCGCGGCGTCCAGACGCGCTCGGCAAACAGGCTTTCCGGATAATCATAGGCCTCCGCCTGCACGTCCTGGCAGAGCGAAAGCGTGACCGGGCCGCATTCGGCCGGATCGGTCAGCACCTGCATGGCGCGGTTCAGCGCCGGGATGATCTGCTCCGGCCGCGTGATGCGGTCGAAATAGCGCGAGACGGGGCGGAAGCAGTCGTTGACGCTCGCCGTGCCGTCGGAGAAATCTTCGGCCTGCTGCAGCACCGGGTCGGGCAAGCGGTTGGCGAAGACATCGCCGGGAAGCAGCAGCACCGGCAGCCGATTGACGTGAGCGACCGCCGCAGCCGTCACCATGTTGAGCGCGCCGGGGCCGATCGAGGTGGTCGCGGCCATGAAGCGGCGGCGGAAATTCGCCTTGCCGTAAGCAATCGCCGCATGCGCCATCGCCTGCTCGTTATGGGCGCGGAAGGTCGGCAGCTCGTCGCGGACCTGGTAGAGCGCCTCGCCGATGCCGGCGACATTGCCGTGGCCGAAGATCGCCCAGACGCCGCCGAAGATCGGCGCCTTCTTGCCGTCGATCTCGGTCATCTGGCGGCTGAGAAAGCGGGTCAGCGCCTGCGCCATCGTCAGGCGAACGGTCTTGGTCATTGTCGTTTCCTCCGGCTTTCCCTGTGCCGCCTAATATGCTGCCCGTTCTTCTTATGCTGCTTTGCGGCCGCGCGCTGCAAGCCATGCCTCGGTCAATTGCTCGAAGCGCGAGGCCATGTCGGCGACAGCCTCGTCATCCGAGATCTTGCCGGCCAGCCATTGTTCGGCGGCATTGACAAAGATGGTGCGACCGACCGCAAATCCCTTGACGATGGGCGCATTGGCGGTGGCGGCAAAGGCGGCGACCAGCTCGTCCTGCGGCGCCTCCAGACCGAGCAGCACGACGCCGCGGCACCACGGATCATTCTTGACGATCACCTGCTCTATCCTGGCCCAGGCGCCTACCGAGGCCTGCGGCTCGAGCTTCCACCAGTCGGGCTTGATGCCCAGCGCATAGAGTTCTTCAAGGGCGCGCGGAATGGTGGTGTCGTCGAGCGTGCCGTGCTTGCCGGCGATGATCTCGACGAGCAGTTCCCTGCCGACTTTCCGCGCCGCCTCGAACAGGGTCCGCAGTTTTTGCTGCTGCTCTGTCTTCAGCGCTTCCGGATCATCCGGATGATAGAAGCAGAGGCACTTGATGCAATGGTCGACCGGCCATTCGGTGAGCTGCGAGCCGACGTCCTGCGAGAATTCGAACCGCAGCGGCCGCGATCCGGGCAATTCGACCGGCCGACCGAGCCAGGCAAAGGGATGGCGGGCGAATTCGAACATGGCGTCGCGGCCGTATTTCTCATCGATCAGCATGCCGTAGCCGTCGCGGCCGGCGGCGACCTTGGCCGCCGCCTTGACGGTGAGCACCTTGAAGTCGGGGATGCGCGAGACATCTGCACCGACCCTGGCGGCGACATCTTCCAGCTGGACGCGGTGGTCGCAAGCGAGCGCCATCAGCGAAGGGATGTCGCGCCGGCGCGTCGTCGCCCAGTGGATGTGGTTGATCGCCTCGTCCTTGCGCAGCGCCAGATGCTTGCTGCCGTGCTTCAGAAAGAACTGCAGCTCTTCGAAGGTGGGATATTCCGGCGCGCACAGCAGGCGCGACACGGCGAAGGCGCCGCAGGCATTGGCCCAGGTCGCCGCCGTGGCAAAGCTTTCGCCGCCGAGCCAGCCGCGCAGGAAGCCCGACATGAAGGCGTCGCCGGCGCCGAGCACGTTGTAGATCTCGATCGGGAAGCCCTCGCCGACGACGCCGTCCTCGAGGTCGTCGCTGATCGGCCCGTCATAGACGATGCAGCCTTTGGCACCGCGCTTGAGCACGATGGTAGCGGCCGACAGCGTGCGGATCGTCTTAAGCGCGCTCAAACAATCGTCGGCGCCGGAGGCGATCATGATTTCCTCCTCGGTGCCGACGATGAGGTCGCAATCGGGCAGCACCGTCTTCAGCTGCGCCGAGACCCGGTCCGACTTGACGTAGCGCTCGAAGCCCTCTGCATGGCCGGCGAGCCCCCAGAGGTTCGGGCGGTAGTCGATGTCGAACACGACCTTGCCGCCCTTGGCCTTCATCAAACGGATCGCCTTGCGCTGTGCGGCATCCGAGTTGGGACGCGAGAAATGGGTGCCGGTGACGACCACGGCGCGCGCCGAGGCGATGAAAGCCTCGTCGATGTCCTCTTCGGCGAGCGCCATATCGGCGCAATCCGAACGATAAAAAATCATCGGCGAGACGCCTTCGTCCTCGACGGAAAGCAGCACCAGCGCCGTCAGCCGTTCCTTGTCGGTCTTCAGGGCTTCGACCGAGACGCCCTCACGCCTGAGCTGCTCGCGGATGAAACGGCCCATCTGCTCGTCGCCGACGCGAGTGAGCAGCGCCGAGCGCAGGCCGAGCCTTGCCGTGCCGACGGAGATATTGGCCGGGCAGCCGCCGACCGACTTGGCGAAGGAGGTTATGTCCTCCAGACGCGAGCCGATCTGCTGGCCGTAGAGATCGACAGAGGCGCGGCCGATCGTGATGACGTCGAGCGGCGGATATTTCGCTTCCACGGCTTCGCCCATTCGAACCTCCCATCGGCTTTGTTGTGCAGAGCAGCGTCGTTTTGGGCAGCACGCGCGAACGGCGGCGTGACACCGTCAATATGAAATAATAATTCCAATCCATAGTCAATATGGAATGAGTGTTCCCTGATGGAAAAACGCCCGTTCGGGGCCGCTCAGGCCTTGCGCTTGCGGCCGGCGTCGCGCCGCTTTTCGCCGACGGCAACGGTCAGCGCCATGGCAAGCGCCATCGTTGCCGACAAAGAGCGGAAGCCGCCGAAATCGGATTCGGCCACCTCGAACCAGACCTTGGCGAATTGGGCGAGCGGCGAGAACGAGCTGTCGGTGATGGCGACGATGGGCACGCCCTGCTCGGCGATCGAGCGCGTCTCCTCGATGGTCGCGGGCGCGTAAGGCGAGAAGCTGATGGCGATGACGGCGTCGCGCGGCGTAGCGAAGCCAATCATCTCGGCGTTCAAGCCCGCGGCCGACTCGATCAGTTGGTTGCGGATCTTAAGCTTGCCAAGCGCGTAAGCGATGTAGGAAGCGACCGGATAGGAACGGCGCTTGGCCAGCACATAGATCGTCTCGGCCTTTGCCAGCAGCGTGATCGCCTGTTCGAAATGCGCATCGTTCAGCGCGCGCGAAATGTCGCTGAGCGAGGTGCTGGCGGCAGCGACGAAGCCGTCGAAGATCGCCCGGTGTCCGGCGCCTTCCTCGGCCTTGGCGCGCAGCGCCGCCAGCCGCTCGTCATAAGACGAATTGCGTTCGCGCAGCCGCTCGCGAAACACCTGCTGCAGGCTGGTGAAACCGTCGAAGCCGAGCTGCTGGGCGAAGCGGATCAGCGTCGAGGGCTGGACGCCGGCGGAAGCCGCGATACTCGCCGCCGTGCCGAAGGCGATGTCGTCGGGATTGTCCAGCGCATAGGCGGCGATCTGCGCGATGCGCTTGGGCAGACTGGTGCGCCGCTCCAGGATCGTCGTGCGCAAGGTCTCGAAATCGCGAGGCACCCGTCCGTCCATCGTCGCTCCGCCCACGGCCATGCTGGTGTTCCCTCTCCTGCCTCATCATAGCGGTTTCGCGCAAGAACACCATAAGAAATGATTTGGACGTTCCATTCTCGGCTGAAATGGATTAATTCATCCATGCGAATTCTTCCCCTTCAGCGGAGACAATCGACATGGTCGGAGTGGGCCTCATCGGCACGGGCTTCATGGGCAAGTGCCACGCCATTGCCTGGAACGCGGTCGGCACCGTCTTTCCCGATGTCGAGAAGGCGAGGCTGGTGCATCTGGGTGAGGTCAATGACGAGCTTGCAAAGCGCAAAGCGGCCGAGTTCGGCTTCACTCGAGGCTCGGGCGACTGGCGTGCCGTCGTCAACGATCCGGAGGTCGATGTCGTGTCGCTGACCACGCCCAACCAGTTCCATCCGGAAATGGCGATCGCCATCCTCGACGCCGGCAAGCACCTGTGGTGCGAGAAGCCGATGGCACCGAGTTTTGCCGAGGCCGAGGCGATGGCAAAGGCAGCGACCAAATCCGGCAAGGCTGCCGTGCTCGGCTACAACTACATTCAGAACCCGGCCATCCGCCATATCGGCGCGTTGCTCGAGGAAAAGATCATCGGCGACGTCAATCTCGTTCGCATCGAGATGGACGAGGATTTCATGGCCGATCCCGAGGCGCTGTTCTTCTGGAAGCATGAGGCGGCTTCCGGTTATGGCGCGCTCGACGATTTCGCGGTGCATCCGCTGTCGCTGATCAAAGTGCTGTTCGGCCGCGTCGCTCGCGTCATGTGCGACATGGCGAAACCCTATGCCGACCGGCGCGTCGCCTCCGGCGGCCGCCGTGCGGTCGAGACCTACGATATCGCCAGTGTTCTGATGCATCTGGAGAACGGTGTCGCCGGTACGCTGCTGGTCAACCGCTCGGCCTGGGGCCGCAAGGGCCGTATCGCCCTCCAGATCTTCGGCTCGAAAGGCTCGATCCTCTACGACCAGGAGCGAATGAACGAGTTCCAACTTTATCTGACCGCCGACCGGCCGACCGAGCAGGGCTACCGCACGATCCTGCTGGCGCCGCACCACAAGCCCTACGATTCCTTCGTGCCGGCGCCCGGCCACGGCCTCGGCTTCAACGACCTTAAGATCATCGAATGCCGCGAGCTTTTGATGCGGATCGCCGGCAAGCCGGCGCGGACCATCGACTTCGACGAGGGGCTGGAGATCGAGCGCACCGTGCATGCGATGGCGCGATCGTTCCAGGAACAGCGCTGGGTGGATGTGAGGTGAGCCGGCTCGCCTTCAGGTGCCGGCGGCTGCTGCCGCATTGATCTCCCAGCCGTCCACCCAAACCTGCCGCAGTTGATCGCCTTCGCCTTTGAACCACAGGCCGGTCGGCTGGCAATCCTCGATGCGGTCGCTGCGGAAATTGCGGATGGCCTGGCGCAGCTCGCACCAAGCGACGATGTTGGCGGTCTCGGCGTAGTAGATCAGCGCGATCGGGCGGACGATACGCTGTGTGTCGCGGCCGGCTTCGTCGCGGTAGGCGAGGTCGAGCTTCTCCTCGTCGCGGATGGCGCGGCGCACCAGCGCCAGATCGACCGCCGCGGCCGCAGGCGAAAAACCCCAAGCATGAAGAGCGTTGGCGTCGAGCGTCTGGCGCAAGGGCGGTGGCACGGCGCCGGCGATCTTGGCGCCAACGCGCTTTGCCGCCTGCTTGAGCTCGTCATCGCCGGTGCGTTCCAGCAGCGCCAGCGACAGCACGATCGCCTCCATCTCCTCGATCGAAAACATCAGCGGCGGCAGGTCGAAGCCGGGGCGCAGGATATAGCCTATGCCGCGCCCGCCCTCGATCGGCACCCGCATCGCCTGCAGCGCTGCGATATCGCGATAGACCGAGCGCACCGTCACTTCCAGTTGCTCGGCGATCGTCGCCGCGGTCACCGGCTTCTTGGCCAGCCGCAGGATCTGGATGATTTCGAACAGGCGCGAGGCCTTGCGCATTTTTCCACTCGATCGAAACGCAACTGACACACCCCCGTCAGTTGGGATGACCTATAGGGCCGCGCATCAGTTTGAAAATCAACAGATTCCTCAGCGTCCTTGGCGGGCCGCGACAGGCAACTGACATGAGTTACACGGAAAATCTCTGGCTGTTCTTCATCCTGCTGTTCGGCATCATCGCCGTGCCGGGCATGGACATGCTGTTCGTGCTGGCCAATGCGCTGACCGGGGGGCGCGACAGGGGGCTGGCGGCGACCGGCGGCATTATGCTCGGCGGCGTAGTGCATACGTTGAACGGGGCGATCGGCGTCGGGCTGCTGATTCATTTCGTGCCGGTCCTGTTCAAACCGCTGCTGATCGCCGGCGCCGCTTACATGGCCTATATCGGAATTTCGCTGATGCGCAGCTCGATCACCGTCAGCGATGACGGGCCCGCCGGCAGCCGCTCCGCCTGGAAAGCCTTTCGCCAGGGATTGGTCACCTGCCTGATCAACCCCAAGGCCTATCTGTTTATCCTTGCCGTCTATCCGCAGTTCCTGAAGCCGGTTTACGGTCCGATCTGGATGCAGGCGACCATCATGGGACTGCTGACTGTCGTCACACAAGCAGGAATCTACGGCGGCCTCGCCATCACCGCCGGGCGCAGCCGGGCGCTTCTGGTCGGCAATCCGCGGGCAACGGTCATTGCCGGCCGTGCGGCCGGGCTGCTTCTATTCGCGGTCTCGGTATTCACCGCATGGGAAGGGCTGAGGGCCGCGTGAACGCCGCCCTCGCCAGGGTTGTCAGGCGGCGCCCTGACGGGTGGCGAGCAGTTCGCGCTTCACCGACCGGCGCCACTCGACGGCGCCGGCAAGTCCGTGCAGCACCGTTTCGGTGGTCGCCCAATCGATGCAGCCGTCGGTGATGCTCTGGCCGTAGGTGAGCTGCTTGCTGGGCACGACGTCCTGACGGCCGGCGACGAGATTGCTCTCGATCATGACTCCGATGATGCGCTCGTCGCCCGCTGCGACCTGGCCCGCCACGTCGTGCGCGACTTTCGGCTGGTTCTCCGGCTTCTTGCCGCTGTTGGCGTGGCTGACATCGATCATCAGGCGCGGCGCGATGCCGATGCGGCCGAGCTCCGCGGCGGCCGCGTCGACGCTTGCCGCGTCGTAGTTCGGCGCTACGCCGCCACGCAGAATGACATGGCAGTCTTCGTTGCCGGTCGTCGCCGCGATCGCGCTGCGGCCGCCCTTGGTCACCGCCATGAAATGATGCGGCTGCGCAGCGGACTTCACCGCCTCGCCGGCGATTCGCAGATTGCCGTCGGTGCCGTTCTTGAAGCCGACCGGGCAAGAGAGGCCCGACGCCAGCTCGCGGTGGATCTGGCTTTCGGTCGTGCGCGCGCCGATGGCGCCCCAGGCGACGAGGTCGGCGATGTATTGCGGCGTCGTCATGTCGAGGAATTCGGTCGCCGCCGGCAGGCCGAGATTGTTGACGGCGGAAAGCACGTTGCGCGCCATCCGCAAGCCTTTGTCGATGTTGAAGCTGCCGTCGAGGTCGGGATCGTTGATCAGGCCCTTCCAGCCAACCGTGGTGCGCGGCTTCTCGAAATAGACGCGCATGACGATCTCGAGCCGGTCGGCCAGGGCCTCGCGCAGCGCCGCCAGACGGCTGGCGTAGTCCACGGCGGCGACCGGATCGTGGATGGAACAAGGGCCGACGATGACGACCAGTCGATCGTCGGCCCCGGTCAGGATGGAATGGATGGCGTTGCGTGACGCAGCAACGGTGCGCGTCGCCGTGAGCGAGCGCGGTATCTCGCGCATCACGTCGTCCGGCGTGCTCAGGACTTTGAGTTCCTTGACCCGTAGGTCGTCTGTGGTGGTCAACACGGCTTTCTGCTCCTGGTTAGGAGACCTGCCGGCTGAAACGAAAAAGCCGCCAGGTCTGGCGGCTTTTCGGATTAGATGCTGCAATCTTCAGATCGAGCGCAATCCTCCCGCCGCCAGCGAGCTACCGTAGCTAAAGTACCAAAACGAGGCGGTCAGGTGGATCATGCGGCTCATATAGTCGATGCCGAGGCGCTTGTCACGTCCTCATGAAGCTAAGCATTTGCTTGGTTTGCGCCGTGCTCCGTGGCCTCGGGAAAAATAGAGCATCATGCAGCGGTTCACGGTTCATGCAGACCATGGATCGAAAAGTTCGATTGCAAAGCCTTCGAAATCCTTCGAATTACGCGTTGCCAAGGTGAGCTGCTTCGCAATCGCGGTGGCGGCGATCAGACCGTCCATCGACGACAGACCGCGACCGCGGCGCTTGGCAAGGCCCATCAGGTCGCCCCAGGCCAAGGCAACGGCTTCGTCCACCGGCAAAACCCTTTGCTCGAAGCGCTGCGGCAAATCTCGAGCGAGCCATTCGGCCAGAGCCTCTCGTTTGCGGCCCTCATCCATGAGGGAAACGCCGCGCCGGATCTCGGCGATCGACACGACGCTGATGAATGATCGATCCTCATCAAGCCCGTCCAGCCACTTTAGAACGCCTACATCCGGCGCCGGCCTCGTGACCTCTGACAGGACATTGGTATCGAGCAGAAGCCTCAAAGCGGCTGATCACGCGGTTCGTCGGGTTGACGCTCAAGGTCGAGATCGGCGCCGCGCAGCGGCGACTCCAGGAGGAACTCCGCAAGCGTTCCTTTGCGGGCGGTCTTCCGCCGCCATTCCTCTGCGGACACGACGACAACGCTTGGTTTGCCGTTACGGGTGATCGTCTGAGGCGAAGATTGCGCCCGATCTATTACCTCCGAGAGCCGGGCCTTTGCCCCAGCGACCGTCCAGCTCGTATCTCCTTTCGGTCCGGGCAGCATCTCAATCTCATGACTACTCTGACCATCTTGACTATACCGGAATAGCGATGCTGCGGCAACAGGGGCTCTCAGGGGCCGCGTACCTTTGGGCGCACGAGGCTGATCACATCGCCACCCATAGCTGGCCGGCTTCTGGCGTAAGGCTACTCGTGTCACTACTCCCCGATCACGCCAGCTATGTTTTGATCATAATCGACCAGCGAGCCGGTCATGACGCCGGCCTGCGGGCTGAGCATATAGGTGATCAGCCGGGCAAGCTGCGCCGGCTTGACCAACTGGCCCATCGGCTGCGCGGCCTCGGCCTTTTCCAGCCAGTCGTCCGGCGCATCGTGCCACTTCTTCTGCACGATCGCCTCGCCCTCGGTATCCATCCAGCCGGGCAGCACCGCGTTGCAGCGGATGCGGTTTTTCCGGTAGGAGCTGGCGACATTCTTGGTCAGCGTCATCAGCGCGCCCTTGCTGGTCGAATAGGGCGTCAGGAAGGACTGGCCGGCATGCGCCGACATCGACAGCACGTTGACGATCGAGCCCGGCGCCCTGCGCTCCAGGAGATGCGCGACGAGGCCTTGCATCAGGAAAAAGGGGCCGCGCACATTGGTGTCGAAGATCTGGTCGAAAAGCTCTTCCGATGTCTCGACCAACGAGCCGCGGGCCGAAGTGGCGGCGGCGTTGACCAGCGCGTTCAAAGTGCCGAAATGCGCGAGCGCCGTTGCGACGGCGCGCTTGCAGTCGGCGACCTTGGCGACATCGGCGCTGATGAAGATGGCATCGACACCGTTCTTCTTGAGCGCTGCGACCGCCTTGTCACCTTTGTCCTGCGAGCGGCCGACCAGCGCCAGCGCGCGGCAACCCTCGTCGGCCAAGGCTTCCGCGACGGCGAAGCCGATGCCCTGCGCGCCGCCGGTGACGATGGCGCGCGTTTCTGAATTGCGACCGGCTAGACCGTTCATCGCTCTGGCTCCTGTAATCGAGTTCAAACCTTCAGGCGACGCGGACGGTCTTGCCTGTCTTGGCAGACTCCAAGGCGGCATCAGCCAGCTTCAAGGCGACCAGCCCGTCCTTGCCGCTCGGCGCCGCCTTCTTGCCGGCAGTCGCGGCGGCGATGAAGGAAGCGATCTCGTTGGCGTAGGCGTCGATGTAGCGGGTCATGAAGAAATCGTGCAGCGGCGGGCGCGTGTAGCCCTTGTCGTTGGCGAGTTCGATCGACACCGGCCGCTGATTCTCGGCCGCAACCATGCCCTTCGAGCCGTGCGCCTCGATGCGCTGGTCGTAGCCATAGGTGGCGCGGCGCGAGTTGGAGATGACGGCCTGCTTGCCGGACGCGGTTTCCAGAATGACGCTGACGGAGTCGAAATCGCCCGCTTCGCCGATCTTCTTGTCGACCAGCACCGAGGCGTGCGCGCTGACGGCAACCGGCTCTTCGCCGAGCAGGAAGCGCGCCATGTCGAAATCATGGATGGTCATGTCGCGAAAAATGCCGCCGGATCGCGCGATGTAGTCGAGCGGCGGCGCGCCCGGATCACGCGAGGTGATGGTGACCATCTCGACATCGCCGATGGCGCCGTCGTCGATCGCCTTGCGGACGGCGGCGAAATGCGGGTCGAAGCGGCGGTTGAAGCCGACCATCAGCGTAGCGCCGGCCTTGTCGACCACGGCCAGGCACTGCTCGACGCGCTTGACGTCGAGGTCGATCGGCTTCTCGCAGAAGATCGCCTTGCCGGCCCTGGCGAAGCGCTCGATGAGGTCGGCGTGAGTGTCGGTCGGCGTGCAGATGATGACGGCGTCGATGTCCTTGGCCTGCTCGATGGCGTCGATGCTGCGCACCTCGGCCCCATAGGCGGAGGCAAGCTCCGTCGCCGCTTTCTCGAAGGCGTCCGCCACGGCCACCAGCTTGGCCTGCGGGTTTGAGGCTACGGCGCGGGCATGCACCTTGCCGATACGGCCGGCGCCGAGAAGAGCGAAGCGGAGAGTCATGGAATGTCCTTTGAGGGTGGCTCTAAAACGTGTCCGCGCCGGCCGGCGCGGACGATTTGGTCTGGTCCCGTCGTGGCGCCTGGTCAGGCGGCCTGAAGCTCCGCCTGCTCGGTCTTGGCGCCGGTGATGTAAGCGACGATGTCGTTGCCGTCGGTGTCCTGCTTGCGCAAATTGGCGACGATGCGGCCGCGCCGGAAGACGACGATGCGGTCGACCAGGTCGAAGACCTGGCGCATGTTGTGGCTGATCAGGATCAGCGGCTCGCCGTTCTCCTTCAGCGTGCGGATGATGTTTTCGACCTGCGCCGTTTCCTGCACGCCAAGCGCTGCGGTCGGCTCGTCCATGATGATCAGCTTGGAGGCGAAGGTTGCGGTCCTGGCGATCGCCACGCATTGGCGCTGGCCGCCCGACATGTGGCGGATGGTGCTGGAAAGGTTCGGGATCTTCACCGCGGTGCGGATCAGCGCCGCCTCCGTCGCCCTGCGCATCGCCTTGCGGTCGAGAATCGAGAAGGGGCCGAGGTTGAAAAGCACCTTCTCCCGGCCGAGGAAGAGGTTCGACGGCACGTCGAGGTCGTCGGCCAGAGCCAGGTTCTGGAACACGGTCTCGATGCCGGCCTCGCGCGCCTCGATCGGGCCGGCGAAGTTCACTTCCTTGCCGTCGAACCAGATCTTGCCGTCGGTGCGCTGCTCGACGCCGGTGATCTGGCGCACGAAGGTCGACTTGCCGGCGCCGTTGTCGCCCATGATGGCGACATGCTCGCCCTTGCGCAGCTCGAAATTCGCCTCCTGCAGCGCGTGAACGCCGCCATAATGCTTGGTGAGGTTTTCGGTCTTCAGAACGATATCGGACATGGTCAAGCTCCTATCGCCCGGCGGCGCTGGCGCCATTGATCAAGAACGACTGCGCCGACAATGATCACGCCCTTGACCATCTCCTGGTAGTAGGCGTCGAGGCGCAGGAAGGTGAAGCCGGAGATGATGACGCCGAAGATCAGCGAGCCGATCACCGTGCCTATGATAGACCCGCGGCCGCCCGAGAGCGAGACGCCGCCGATGACCGCCATGGCGATGGCGTCGAGCTCGTACATCACGCCCATGCCGGCCTGGGCAGTGAGGTTCTTGGAGGAGAGCACCACCGCGGCGATCGAGGCGAGGATGCCGGCAATCACATAGACCAGCACCTTGTGGTTGGCGATCTTGATGCCGGACATGCGCGCGGCGTCCTCGTTGGAGCCAATGGCGTAACAATGCTTGCCGTATCGGGTGTAGCTCAGGATGAGCTGGAACAGGATCGCCAGTGAAATGAAGATGATGACCGGCATCAGCCCCTTGCCGATGGCCGCGAAGCTGTCGGTCGGGAACGAGATCGGTTGGCCCTTCGACCACCATTTGGCGATGCCGCGCGCCGTGACCATCATGCCGAGCGTGGCGATGAACGGCGGAATGCGGGTGTAGGCGATCAGGGCGCCGTTGATCAGGCCGGCAATCAGCCCGCAGCCGATCGCGACCAGCAGCGGCACGATGACCGGCAGGTCGGTCCATCCGTAGTCAATGAACATCGCCTTCGGGTTGGGATTGCCGTTGACGGTCGCAACCTGCGCGAAACTCATGGCGATCATGGCGGTGGCGCCGACGATCGAGCCCGAGGACAGGTCGATGCCGCCGCAGATGATCACCTGCGTGACGCCGATGGCGATGATGCCGACGATCGACACCTGCAGGATGATGATCTGCAGCCGCTGCTCGTTGAAAATAGCATCGACGTTATCGCGGGTGTTGAAGAGGAAGCTGTCGCCGAGGAAGACGCGGCCGATCAGCTCGAATGCGCCGACCAGGATGACCAGCGCCAGAAACACGTTGAACTCGGCAGGCCAGGGGCGCTTCTTGGCGTCATAGCTCAGCCCGCCAATGCCATGCGATGTCTGTGACACGTCTTCTTCCTCCGAATGACCGCGCCCGCTCTCCCGCCCGGTCGGGCGGGAGAAGGAAGGGAGCGACGCTGCTCTGTCTGCAGCCGATCCAGCCAACTCGATGCGTCGGAGCGCCGCTCCAGGGTTTGTCCTCACGCAAGTCCATACGGAAAACTTCCTGGAATTGCGTTGGCGCGACCTCAGTTCTTCTTCAGGAACTTGTCGATGTTCGCCGGCGTGACGAGCTGGAAGGGGATGTAGACCTTGCGCTCCACCTTCTCGCCCTTGGCGAGCTTCAGCGCCGCATCGAGCGCGCCCGCGCCCTGGCCCGCCGCGTCCTGGAAGACCGTGACGTCGAGATCGCCCGCCTGCATCGCGGCCAGCGCGTCCTGGGTTGCGTCGACGCCGCCGACCACGACCGACTTCATGTCGACATTGGCGGCCTTCATCGCCTGGATGGCGCCGATGGCGCTTTCGTCATTGTTGGCGATGACGCCGTCGAACGGCTTGCCGGACGACAGCCAGTTGGTCATCAGGTTCTGCGCTTCGTCACGCTTCCAGTTCGAGGTCTGCTTGTCGATGATCTTGATGAAGTTGCAGTCCGGCGTGGCAATCACTTCATCGATATCCTTAGTGCGCTGCACCGCCGCCTGATTGGATAGCTCGCCCATGATCACATAGACATTGGCTTCCTTCTTGCCGGCTTCCTTGAACAGCCGGCAGATTTCCTTGGTCTCGAGCGTGCCGGACTCGGCCTCATTGGACGCGACGAAAGCCTGGTTGTCGGGCAGCTTGTCGACATTGACCGGCTCGCGGTTGACATAGACCAGCGGGATCTTGGCCGCGGCCGCCGCATCCGACATCGCCTGGGTGGCCGAAGTGTCGACCGGGTTGACGATGATCGCGTCGACGCCCGAAGCGGCGAAGTTCTTGATCTGGTCGAGCTGCTTGGCCACGTCGTTCTGCGCGTCCTCGACCTGCAGTTCGACGCCGTCCATGCCCTTGGCCTGTGCGATCATGCCGTTGCGCAGCACGGTCAGGAAATTGTCGTCGAAAAGAGCCATCGAGACGCCGATCTTGGCGGCGAAGGCGGACGAACACATCAGCGCCGAAAGCGCGACGCCCAAAAGCAGTTTCTTCATTTTAGTTTCTCCTCCACTTGGTGTCCGGCTGCACCGATTGAACCGGAATCCCCGATGTTACCGGGGAATCTCTCCCATGGCCCTTCCGGCGGCGTTTTCCTCGCATAATGGAACGCCTGGTCCTCTGTTTGAAACAGATGTTCCGGAACGAAAGAACCAAAATACCCAGTTGGTGAAATATTTATTCCATTTCGCTTGCAGCCGTCAAGGGAGATTCGAAATGGACGTGCCGGTTTTTCGATGGAGGCAAGCGTGCAGCGCCCTCGCGGCCGGGCACGCAAACGTTCTGCGGCGGACTTCCGGGCGATTTCACGGCGCGAAAGAATTCCATCAGCCTGATGGATCACATCATTCGGACGGGAGGCGGCTTAGATGTTTTCCGGCAGATAGATGTCGAAGGGGAGAAAAGTCTGGCCGGGCGCATTGGCGGCGCCGGTCTCGATAGCATGCGCCATCAGCCCGACAAGCTCGCGGCAGAGCGCCGCCAGCGGGGTCGAGATCACCATGGTCAGGATGTTGTCGGCAAGTGCCGCGCGCGACTCCGCATTGATCTCGTTGCAGACGACCACCGGCATATGCACCGGTCTCGCCGCCCTCAGCGCCGCGACCGCGCCCTCCATGCCGCCGCCGGCGACGTAGCAGCCGGCAAGGTCGGGATGCCGAGCCAGAAGCTCGAGCATCGCATCATGCGTCACCTGGTTGGCCTCCAGGTTGACCAGCGTCTCCATCACCGTGAAATCCGGCGCATGCTCGCGAAAATAGGAGCGGAAGCCGATCTCGCGCAGCTCGTGACCATGAAAACGGTGGCTGCCGACGAAAAGGGCGACCTTGCCTGGCTTGCTGGCGGCCTTGGCGATCATCCAGGCCGCGGTGCGTCCGACCTTGCGGTTGTCGAGCCCGACATAGCCTTCACGGATGCCGGCGGCGAAGTCGGACAGGAGCGAAAAGACCGGCTGCCCTCGCGCCTTCAGCGCCTCCACCGCCGCCGTCAGCGTCGGATGATCCGGACCGACCACGGCGATGGCCCTGGATTTCGCCGCCAGCTTGCGCATCTGGGCGGCGATCTCATCGGGCGCCAGCGAAGCGGCGAAGTCGATCGTCGCAGTGCCCCGGAAACGTTGCGATTGCGAGACCGCAAGCTCCAGCTCGCGCGCGAAATCGCCATAGAAAACGTCATTGCCGCGTAGCAGTAGGAAGCCGAGACGGTATTCGGGCAACTCCTGGCGCATGCGCTGCCTGATCAGGCCAGCGGCGTGATAGCCGATGTCGGTCGCCGCCTCGTAGACGCGACGCGCCGTCTCCTCGCGCACCGGCAGGCGATTGTTCAACACCCGGTCGACCGTGGCGACGCTGAAGCCTGAAACGCGCGCGAGATCGGTGATTGTCGGCCGCTTTGCCATGAGTGCTCCATCGCTTGCCCGACTCAGACTAGCCCAATCTGATAGAAAATGATAGAATCTATCTTTGTGACATTGAGGCTATCATGACTTGGCGCTATTGTGAAGTCGAAGCCAGCCATGGGCGACGCGCGGCATTGCCGAGGGCCATTCGCCAGGTGCTGATGGAGGACCCCGCAATGACGGCAATCACGTCTCCGGCGCCGTCCGGACGCGACTACAGCCTGACCGGCCGCGACGCCAAGCGCGCGGTCGAGAACGGTCTTTCGGCGGCCCAGTGGTACCACACCGAGATCCCGCGCAAGCAGATGAAGGAGCTGATGCAGCGCTCCGACCAGCCCGCTATCCGAGACACCATCGTCTGGCTCGGTGCGCTGTTCCTCAGTGGCGCGGGCGGCGCTTGGTTCTGGGGCAGCTGGTGGTGCGTGCCGTTCTTCTTTGTCTATGGCACGCTCTACGGTTCCTCGACCGACTCCCGCTGGCACGAATGCGGTCACGGCACCGCCTTCCGCACCCAATGGATGAACGATGCGGTCTACCAGCTCGCCTGCTTCATGATCATGCGCAATCCGGTGACCTGGCGCTGGAGCCATACACGCCACCACACCGATACCATCATCGTCGGCCGCGACCCGGAGATCGCCGTCATGCGACCGCCGGACCTTTTGCGCGTTGTGCTGAATTTTTTCGGCGTGCTCGATGCTTGGCATGCGATGACCGACATGGTGCGCAATGCCGCCGGCGTCATCAGCGCCGCAGAACAGACCTTCATCCCGGAACAGGAGCAGCCCAAGGCCATCCGCATCGCCCGTATTTGGCTCGCCATCTATGTCGCGACCATCGCGCTGGCGCTCTATCTGCATTCATGGCTGCCGCTGATGCTCGTCGGCCTGCCCCGCCTCTACGGCGCCTGGCATCACGTCATGACCGGGCTGCTGCAGCATGGCGGGCTGGCCGACAATGTCATCGACCATCGGCTGAACAGCCGCACCGTCTACATGAACCCGATCAGCCGGTTCATCTACTGGAACATGAACTACCATGTGGAGCACCACATGTTCCCGATGGTGCCCTACCACGCGCTGCCCAAGCTGCATGAGCTGATCAAGCACGATTTGCCGGCGCCGACGCCGTCGATCCTGGCCGGCTACCGCGAGATGATCCCGGCCTTCCTGCGCCAGCTGCGCAACGAGGACTACTTCCTCAAGCGCGAGCTGCCGCCGACGGCAAAGCCCTACCGGGAAGAGCTGCACAACGACAATCCGGTAGCGGCCGCGGCCGAGTGACCGGATCCGACACAACCGACAACGAAGAATTTCGCCGGAGGACGACATGAGCGACTGGGTCGAGGCCTGCGCGGCCGGAGACATCGACGAGGAGGACGTAATGCGGTTCGATCATGCCGGCCGCACCTACGCCATCTATCGCAGCCCGGAGGACGAGTATTACGCGACCGACGGCCTGTGCTCGCATGAGAAAGTGCATCTGGCCGATGGGCTGGTGATGGACGACATCATCGAGTGTCCAAAACACAATGGCCGCTTCAACTACAAGACCGGCGACGCGCGCGGGGCGCCGGTCTGCGTCAATCTCAAGACCTATCCGGTCAAGGTCGACGCCGGCAAAGTCCTCATTCAGCTTGGGTGACGGCATGGCGGGAGGAATGGTCATCATCGGCGCCGGCGAGTGCGGCGGTCGTGCCGCGCTTACCCTGCGCGACCTTGGTCATGAAGGGCCGGTGACGCTGGTCGGCGACGAGCCGCATCTGCCCTATGAACGGCCGCCGCTGTCGAAGGAGGCGATGACCAGCGAGGCGCCCCTCATCAAGGCGATCGCCAGCGACGAGCTTTTGGCCGAACACTCGATCCGCCACATCCATTCCGTTCGGGCCGTCGCTATCGACCGCGCCGCGCATCTCGTGCGCCTCTCCGACGGCTCTTCGCTTGGCTATGGCAAGCTGCTGCTCGCGACCGGGTCCGTGCCGCGCAAGCTGCCGATGCCTGGTCTGGGCGGCCGCTGCGTTTATCTCAGGACCTTCAACGACGCGCTCGCGATCCGCGCCCATCTCAAGCCGGAGAACCGCGTCGCCATCATCGGCGGCGGTTTCATCGGCCTCGAGCTTGCCGCTTCGGCGCGCAAGCTAGGCGCAACGGTCACAGTGCTCGAGGCGCAGCCGCGCATCCTGATGCGCGGCGTGCCGGCCGAGATCGCGGAAATCATTCATAAGGCGCATCAGGCCGAAGGCGTGAAGGTGCTTACCGGCCAAGGCATCACGGCGATTGCCGATGACGGCACGCAAGTTCGCATCACGCTTGCCGACAGGCAGGACATCGTCGCCGATCTTGCCGTGATCGGCATCGGCGCGGTGCCGGTGACGGCGCTCGCTGCCGAAGCAGGACTTGCGATCGACAATGGTATCGCCGTCGATGAGAACCTTTGCACCGCGGATCCGGATGTTTTTGCCGCCGGCGACTGCTGCTCGTTCCCGCTCGCCGTCTATGGCGGACGGCGCGTGCGGCTGGAAGCCTGGCGCAACGCGCAGGAGCAGGGCGCGCTCGCCGCGAAGAACATGCTGGGCGCCAACGAGGCGCATGCCGCGGTGCCGTGGTTCTGGTCGGATCAATATGGGCTCACGCTGCAGATCGCCGGGCTTTCGGACGAAGGCCGCTCGACCGTACGGCGCGACCTCTACGACGGCGCCTTCATTCTGTTCCACCTGGCCGAGGACGGCAGGCTGGTCGCCGCCAGCGGCATCGGGCCCGGCAATGCGGTGGCGCGCGACATACGGTTGGCCGAGATGCTGATCGCGAAGCGGGCGACGCCCGCGCCTGAGGCGCTCGGCTCGCAATCGGTCAAGCTGAAGTCGCTGCTGGCGGCATAGGCCCGAGTAATCGCTGGAAACGAGGGGATCCACGGACATGGCACGCAACAGACCGACCGTCGCCGATTTGCAATTGCTGAAGGGCAAGCGCCAGCTTTCGAAGCTGCGCGTTTTCTCGCTGGAGGAGGCCGAGGCCGCCGAGCGTGCCGGCATCGACATCATCTCGGTCCCCTATGATCTTATCTTCGATCCGCGTTTTCGCGACGCCGCACCCACTTGCTTTGCCATTCCCGGCGACGAACGCATCAAGCTGGGCGCAACCACCGACGAGATCCTGCGCATGGCGGTGAAGCTGCGCGCGGCCAGCGCCGACGCCATGTATTGCGCGGCCAGCCTGCAGACCATCCGCCGGCTGCGCGACGAGCATATTCCGGTCTGCGGTCACGTCGGGCTGATCCCGGCGCATGCGACCTGGACGGGCGGCTTCAAGGCGGTCGGCAAGACGGCCGAAAGTGCTGCCTTCGTCTGGAAGCAGGTCAAGGACCTTGAAGCCGCCGGCGCCTTCGCCGCCGAGATCGAAGTTGTGCCGGCCCCGGTTGCAAGCGCGATCTCGCGGCGTACATCGCTGATCATGATCTCGATGGGCGCCGGCGCCGGCTGCGATGCGCAATATCTGTTCTCCGAAGACGTGCTCGGCAGCAATCGCGGCCATTATCCGCGCCATGCCAAGCGCTACCGCGACTTCGCGGCGGAGTTCGACCGCCTGCAGAGCGAGCGCCTCGCGGCCTTCCGCGAATATGCAGACGATATCCAGGCGGGCGCCTATCCAGAGCCGCGGCACATGGTCGAGGCGGATGCCGACGAAATGCGCAAGTTCGAGGCGTTTCTCGCCTCGGAAGGCTACTGAACCACCCGGCTCAGCCGGCTAGAACAGCGTCTTCAGCTCGTCCAGCTTGTCGTTGACCAGCCAGCCGTAATAATTCTCCTCGGGCAGCTTTTCCGGTTCCCCGGCGGCGCGACGCTTCTCGTTCTCCTCCTCCAACGCATAGGCGCGCTGCTCGGGGTTGCCGACATTGTAGAGCGTGGCGGTCAGGCCCGGATTGTGCGAGATGTCGAAGCCGGCGATGCTGTTGTAGGCGTCGATCGACTTCCTGATGGTCGCAGCGACGTAAGGCAGCGTGAGGTCGGGATCAATGATGGTCTTGTAGACCGTGTTCGGATCATTGACATCGAGCTCGGGCAGGCCGGAGACCTTGTGCACGAGATCGCTCATCTGCAGCGCCGTCAGCGGGTTGAGCTGGCCGAGTCCGAAAGTCTGGCCGGCATAGTAGGGTTGGAAGAAAGTGGCTCCGAAGCGGTCGTTGGGGAAGCTGGTCCCGCCGACGGTCTTGCCGCGGAAGGAATGGTTCCACACCTGCTCGCGGCATTCCCAGAGATCGTAGCTGTCGGTTATGCCGGCGCATTTCTGGAATTGCGGCCGCTCAACGAAATCGCTGACGTCCTCCCCTTCATAAGCAAAGGTGAGCTTGCTCGACAGGTAGGACATTGCCTTGACGTAATAGGTCTGCAGCCGATCATAGGCGTCGACATTGTAGGTGTGCTCGCCGACGATGGCGCCGACGATGTGCATCGGATCGATGTCGTAGGCGGCCGCCACTTTCCTGATCTTGGCGCGCAGCTCGGCATCGTTCTGCAAGAGCGCGTAGACCTTGCGATACTTGGCCTGGAAGCTGGTGTTGGTGGCCTGAGTGCGCCGGCTGGAAGCGCCCGGAATATCCGGCTGCACGCTGTTGCGATTGCCCGGCGGCACCATGGTCGCCGCGTTCGCCGTTGCTATCGCCGCGGCCAATGCCAGCCCAACAAAAAGAAGTATGCGTTTCTTCATCCACCGCCGCCTTCAAGTCGGCGGCAAACTAGGTAAAGCGCGTGGGAGAGTCGAGACGAGGCAAGCTTCCGACGGGACGAAAGGTGGCCAGATGGTACCATCTGGCCACACATCGCCGGGCTTCGCCCGTTAGAGGATGAACCGTGACAGGTCGGTGTTGCGCGAGAGATCGCCGACATGCTTCTGCACGTAGTCGGCATCGATGGTGACCGCCGTGCCGTGGCGGTCCGGCGCGTCGTAGGAAATCTCGTCCAGCACCCGTTCTATCACCGTCTGCAGGCGTCTGGCGCCGATGTTCTCGACATTGGCGTTGAGGTCGACGGCAATGCCGGCGAGCGAATCGATGGCGTCGTCGGTGAAGGCCAACTCGACGCCTTCGGTCTTCATCAGCGCAATATACTGCTTGATGAGGCTGGCCTCTGTTTCGGTGAGGATGCGGACGAAATCCTGCTTCTCCAGGGCACGCAATTCGACCCGGATCGGCAAGCGGCCCTGCAGCTCCGGAAGCAGGTCCGAAGGCTTGGAGACGTGGAACGCGCCCGAGGCGATGAAAAGAATATGGTCCGTCTTGATCGGCCCGTATTTCGTCGCAACGGTGGTGCCTTCAACCAGCGGCAGCAGATCGCGCTGAACCCCTTCACGTGAGGGACCGCCCGAAATGTCGCTCCTGGCCGCGATCTTGTCGATCTCGTCGAGGAACACGATGCCGTCATTCTCCGTCGATTCCAGCGCCTGGCGAACCACCTCGTCCTGGTCGAGCAGCTTGTCGGACTCGTCATTGATCAGTAGCGCGTAGGATTCCTTCACCGTCGTCTTGCGGGTCTTGGTCTTCCTGCCGCCCATCGCCTTCGACAGCATGTCGTTGATGTTGAGCACGCCGATATTGGCGCCCGGCATGCCGGGGATCTCGAAGCCCGGCATACCGCCGGTGCCGGTGTCCGCCACCTCGATCTCGATCTCCTTGTCGTCGAGCTCACCGTCGCGCAGCCGCTTGCGGAAGCTGTCGCGCGTGGCCGGGCTCGCGGTCTTGCCGACCAAAGCTTCGAGCACGCGCTCTTCGGCATTGATGTGAGCGCGCGCCTTGACGTCCTCACGCATCTTCTCGCGCGTCAGCCCGATGGCGACCTCGACGAGATCGCGCACGATCTGCTCGACGTCGCGGCCGACATAGCCGACCTCGGTGAACTTGGTGGCCTCGACCTTGACGAAAGGCGCGCCGGCCAGCCGCGCCAGCCGGCGCGAGATCTCGGTCTTGCCGACGCCGGTCGGGCCGATCATCAGGATGTTCTTGGGCATCACCTCTTCGCGCATCTGGCCCTCCAGCTGCTGGCGGCGCCAGCGGTTGCGCAAGGCGATCGCCACGGCGCGCTTGGCGTCTTTCTGGCCGATGATGAAGCGGTCGAGTTCCGAAACGATTTCGCGGGGAGAAAAGGTGCTCATATTACTCAAATTCCACTTTGCCACTGCCTGATGGACTCGAACGGATGCAGCAGCATGATCACGTTGAGCGTCAGATTGTCCCGGATGATGTAGCCCGTGCCGAATTCGAAAATGAGCGCCAGGGCCACGATCACCCATATAGGGAGCTTTCGCGCCATCACAAATCCGAGCGCCATGAACAGCGTGTCGGACACCGAATTGATGATGCTGTCGCCGTAATAGTTGAGGGAGATAGTGCCGGCGCGGTAGCGGTCGATGATGAAGGGGCTGTTCTCCAGGAGTTCCCAGCCGCCCTCGATGAGGACGGCGAAAGCCAGCCTCAGCCCGACGGGCGAGCGCGGGAACAGAGCCCAGGCCAGCGCATAGAACAGGAAGCCGTGGATGATGTGCGAGAAGGTGTACCAGTCGGCGATGTGCTGGGAATTCTCCGAGCTGTTCACCACACCGTGCCAGAGCTTGACGTAGCCGCAGGTGCAGATCGGCGGATGGCCCATGCCGTAGAGAATGCCGGCCTGGAAAACGACGAGAGCCAGCACCAGCAGCAGCCCCATGCGCCAGCTGTCTTCATAGGCCGACAGCGTCTTGTCTCCCCCGGATGCGGTCATTGTGATCAGTCCCCCTCTTGTTGGTCGATTTCGGCCGCATCGACGGCCATCAGCACGACGTCCCCATATTCCGAATGCCTGCGGCCGATCGGCCTGAAGCCGGCCTTTTCATAGGCGCGGATGGCGCGGCCATTGCCGGGATGCGGATCGATGACGACGCGCGGCGCGCCTTCCTCGAACAGTTCCGCGACGAACTGGCGGACGATGGCCGAGCCGTGGCCGATGCCGACCAGGTCCGGCGGCCCGATCGACAGATCGATACCCAGCGTGCCGAATGGCTGGTCGGCGTAAGGATGGTTGTCCTCGAGATGCGGATCGTAGCTCTGCAGATAGGCGATCGGCTTGCCGCCCAATTCGACGATCAGCGGCTCCACCGAAACCGACCCGATATGCTCGCGTATCTCGGCGATCTCCTTTTCCGGATCGCCCCACCATTCGGCGATATGCGGCTCGGCAAGCCAGCGGGCGATCATCGGCAGATCCTTTTGGGTGACCGGCCGATAATCGTAGCTGTCTTCCTGTTCGACCATGATCTTTTCCAGAAGCCGATTCCCATTTTTCGGGATCATGGCCGGCCGCCTAGGCGGCATCGAGCGTTTCGACGACGAAGCTGCTGTTGGTGTAGACGCAGATATCGGCGGCGATCTGCATCGCCCTGCGGGCGATCTCCTCGGCGTCCTTGTCGGTGTCCATCAGCGCGCGGGCGGCGGCGAGCGCGTAGTTGCCGCCGGAGCCGATGGCCATGACGCCATGTTCTGGCTCGAGCACGTCACCGGTGCCGGTCAGCGCCAGCGAGACCGACTTGTCGGCGACCAGCATCATCGCTTCCAGGCGGCGCAGATAGCGGTCGGTGCGCCAGTCCTTGGCGAGCTCGACGCAGGCGCGGGTCAGTTGGTCAGGATATTGTTCGAGCTTGGCTTCGAGGCGTTCGAGGAGGGTGAAGGCGTCGGCGGTGGCGCCGGCAAAACCGGCAATGACACTGCCGCCCTTGCCGATGCGGCGCACCTTGCGGGCGTTGCCCTTCATGATGGTCTGGCCAAGACTGACCTGGCCGTCGCCGGCGATGACAACCTTGCTGCCCTTGCGCACGGTGACGATGGTCGTGGCGTGCATGGTCAGTTCATTCGACATTTCCTGCTCCGAGTCGCGCTATCCCTCAAAGGCGATTGGCGCGGTACGAGTGACTTTGATCGGCCATATGTATGCATAGGGCGAGTGATTGCAAACCATCCGCGGCAAGGCCGATACAGTCCGGAATGGCAACTGGCAATCGCCGGATCATGCTGATAGAAGGCTCTCGTTTTCAAGCCCGCGCCTCTGAACAGGACAGACTGATGCCGCCCCGTTCCGCAGAAATCAGCCGCAAGACCAAGGAAACCGAGATTTCCGTATCGGTCCATGTCGACGGCACGGGTAAATCCGACATTTCGACGGGTGTCGGCTTCTTCGACCACATGCTCGATCAGCTGTCGCGCCATTCGCTGATCGACATGACGATCGAGGCCAAAGGCGATCTTCACATCGACGACCATCACACGGTCGAGGATACCGGCATTGCCATCGGCCAGGCGCTGAGCAAGGCTTTGGGGGAGCGGCGCGGCATCATGCGCTATGCCTCGATCGAGCTGGCTATGGACGAGACGCTGACCCGGGCGGCGATCGACGTTTCCGGCAGGCCGTTCCTGGTCTGGAACGTTTCCTTCTCGTCGCCGAAGATCGGCACATTCGACACCGAGCTGGTGCGCGAATTCTTCCAGGCGCTGGCGCAGAACGCGGGCATAACGCTGCATGTGACCAACCACTACGGCGCCAATAACCATCATATTGCGGAAACCTGCTTCAAGGCCGTGGCCAGGGCGCTGCGCGTGGCGCTGGAGCCTGACCCGCGCCAGCCCGATGCGGTGCCGTCCACCAAGGGATCCCTGAAAGGATAACCCTATGGCCATCTATGTCGTGATGGAGCCGCCTGCAGGGGGCAACGAGAAGGACGCCGCCCTGGTGCGCGACAGCTTCACCTGGCTCGGCTTCCTGTTCTCGCCGA
This sequence comes from Mesorhizobium sp. M1A.F.Ca.IN.020.03.2.1, assembly GCF_004023205.1. Lineage (NCBI taxonomy): Bacteria > Pseudomonadati > Pseudomonadota > Alphaproteobacteria > Hyphomicrobiales > Phyllobacteriaceae > Mesorhizobium > Mesorhizobium sp. M1A.F.Ca.IN.020.03.2.1. The sequence goes on from NZ_RZSV01000020.1 coordinate 43,698, forward strand.
TCTGGCTCGCCTGGCACCGCCTCTGGATCGAGGCCCTGCTCACCTTCGCGGCCATGGCGGCGTTGTCCATGCTCGGCGAGAAACTAAGGCTTGAATGGGCTGGATCGGCGCTCTCGCTGCTGGTGTCGCTCTATATCGGCTTCGAAGGCCAGGCCCTGCGGATCGCGGCGCTCCGCCGCCGCGGCTGGCGGGAATGGGGCGTCGTCGAGGCCGGCAGGCTCGGCGATGCCGAGGTCCGTCACGCGCTCGAAGCCAGCGAGCGCACGCAGGAACAGGCGCCGATGCCGCACATCGTGCCCGACACCAACCTGGCGCGGCCGGCGCAGACGGGCATGGCGCTGGGGCTGACCCATACGCCGGGAAGGCCCTGACATGCGGGTAGCGATCATCGACTATGGGTCGGGCAATCTGCGCTCGGCCACCAAGGCCTTCGAGCGCGCCGCGCATGAGGCGGGCATCGCCGCGACCATCGATCTCACCGCCGACGCCGAGCGGGTGCGCAGCGCCGACCGCGTCGTCCTGCCGGGCGTCGGCGCCTATGCCGACTGCGCGGCCGGCCTGCATGCCGTCACCGGCATGTGGGAAGCGGTGGAAGAGGCGGCGCTTCGCAAAGGGCGGCCGTTCCTCGGCATCTGCGTCGGCATGCAATTGATGTCGGAACGCGGGCTGGAAAAGACCGTCACCGAGGGTTTTGGCTGGATTGCCGGCGACGTCAAGGAAATCACGCCGAAGGATCTGGCACTGAAGATCCCGCAGATCGGCTGGAACACGATCGAGCTCGCGCGCAAGCATCCGCTGTTTTCGGGCATCGAGACCGGTCCGAAAGGGCTGCACGCCTATTTCGTCCATTCCTACCACCTGGAGGCGAGGAACCCGGCCGAGGTGCTGGCGACGGCCGACTATGGCGGGCCGGTGACGGCGGCCGTTGCCCGCGACAACTTTGCCGGCACGCAGTTCCATCCCGAGAAAAGCCAGGCGCTCGGCTTGGCGCTGATCACCAATTTCCTGAATTGGAGGCCCTGAATGAGCAAGAA
>NZ_RZSV01000210.1:0-9703 GCF_004023205.1 Mesorhizobium sp. M1A.F.Ca.IN.020.03.2.1
TTGGCTTGGCGGTCATTTGGCGGTGGCAAGTCCGGGCGAGAGGTTTGGTGCCTGCCCCTTAGCCGATACGGGCCGGCGGATAAAGGCGGGAGCGATGGGCCAAGGGAGGGGCAAGCTCCCTTCTCCCACAAGGGGAGAAGGGGTGCCCTACTCCGCCAGATCCACCGTCTCCGTCGAGTGGTCAGTGCAGATGAAGCAGCAGGTGTCGCACGGCTGGTCGTTGTCGGGGCCGACGCCGGCGGTGACGGAATCGTTGCCGACCACCCAGGCGCCCCAGCAGATGTGCTCGCCGGGCTCGCAGGAGATCGGCACGGATTTTCGCGCCTGCGGGCGGATGAAGAAAACCTTGTCGCCGCCCGGCCAGACCTTTTCGCTGTCGCGGCTGAACAGCTCCAGCGCGACGCCGTCGGAGCGCTGGTTGCGGACAAAGACCGACATGTCGGCGGCGAAGGCCGGCGCGGTGAGGAGAAGAGCGGCGAGCAGAGCGCGAATCATGGCGAGGGTTCCCGAGGGGGAGTAGAGCACGGGAAGCACCGGTAATCTCCCCCCTCGAGGGGCCCTCGAGGGGGAGATGGCCGCGAAGCGGTCAGAGGGGGTCCTTGCGCGTAGAACGCCGACCTCATCTCGTGCCGCACGGCGTCGGCGCTCCACGCGCGGCGACCCCCTCTGTCGCCTTTGGCGACATCTCCCCCTCGAGGGGGGAGATCAGCGCCTCACCACCACATGCGGCGCGAATTTCTTCACCGCCTCGATCAAGTCCTGTTCGTGGATGTCGAGCGAGGAGATCTCCATATGCACGGTGGTCTTGCCGAAGGGCATCAGGCCGAAGGCGTTGGCGGCGGCGTATTTGATCGCGTCGGGCGGCTCCTCGGTGAGCTCGAAATTGAGCATCGCCGCACCCTTGCCGCCGGAGGCGAGGCGCACGCTCCGCACCTTGTTCCACGGCACCAGCACGTCGCCGGCGCGAGCATCGCGGAAACCGCGCTGATCAAGCGTGACCTTGACCGAATTGTCGAAAGCGCCGCGCGAAATGAAGACGCCGAGCGCAAGGAAGGCGACGCCGAGCAGCGCGATCCACAGCACATGGCCGCCGGACGCGCCCGAGGCGAGGCCCTGCAGCGCGCCGAAGCCAAAGATGCCGCCGATCAGGAACGGTCCCACCGCCGGCAGGATCTTGCCGGAGGCGCTGTTGCGGATTTCGAGCGGCGCGGCCATTTTTCGGCCGCTCACCGTTCCGGTTTCAGCAGCGTCCAGATCCAGCCGATGAAGGTGAGGACCAGGAACGGATAGCCGGCGGCGGGCAAGGGCGCGGATGTGGGCAGCAGCGGCGCGCCCCACAGGATCATCGCCGCCGAGACGACGAAGAGCAGGGCCGCGACGAAAGCGGTGAGCCGCATCCAGAGCGCGAAGGTCGCTTGTGCGCTGACCATGACCAGCCCCGCCGCCCAGAGGCAAATGCCGCCGACATAGGAAGGCACGCTGGCCTCAAGGCCCGCCGCATTGCCGGCCAGAAGCAGGCTTTCGCCGGCGAGGTAGGTGAGGAAGCCGGCCGCAACGACATCATTGCCGAGCCGCTGGTATTTCATGGTGAGAAGTGCTGCCGCGACGACGACCCCCACGCCATCGATGGTCCACAGCGTCTCGCGCAGCGCGTCGCTGGCAACGAAGGTGCCCGCCAAGCCAAAAGCGCCGCCGATGGCGAGGCCGATCGCGGCGACGGTGTCCGAGGTGGAGCGCATGCGATGTCTCCCCGAGCCGGGGAGAGGATACGCCGATGTGGGGGGATGGTGAAGCACGACAAAGCAACGGGAACGCGAGGCTGCCCCGCTTCAGATCGTGTAGTAGTACTGCATTTGTGTATTGTAGCCTTTTGTGGCTTCTGAGTCGCGCCGACTAGCCACACGGCATTGGCTTTAATCAAAACGAGAGTAGCAATTCGCTCATGCTGAAAGTGCTTCAGGACGAACATCGCAAAAATTTCTGGAATTTGCTCGCGAGTATTTCGGCGGCCCGCGGCGCAAAAGCGCGGGGCGAGATACCTTCAGTCGGCCACGCCAATCTCCTCCATTTTTATGCAGCAGAGGTAGGTTTGAAATATCTACTAAGTAAAACTGCAAAAATACCATTTCGGCATGAAATCATTGGAGGAGTCGAACATGTCGAATTCTTTGGCCATAGGATCGCAGATATGATTGCTCGCTTGAAGGTGCCGGCGGCTAGAGTGCCTGCCCCGCCGAAGGCGACCTTTAGGTGCGTTCCTGGTTTTAAGGATGGGACGGGCGGGCAGCGATTCTCACTGAGCCAAGCCCATGAGGCTTGGAGATACGGGTTGACAATCGACATTGCGGATGAAGCCGATATTACTGGTTACCTGGCACAGGTCACCGCGTACTTGGAGAAGGAACTGCCCAAATGATTGTACGCGACTCTTTGCGAGTAGCCGAACTGATTTCGTGGGTGGATGTCGCACGGAGATTGTCCAGCATTGACCTCGTTGGCGGACCATTATCCCCACCCAATGGGCTAATCTCTACATCTGCCTATTGGAGCGGATTGGAAATCGTCATCACGCGAGATGCTGATGAAACCGCGATGCGTGATTGGCTCAAAGCGGTGTTCGGAAGTTGGTTGAATGCATCTGACGAACTAGACATGCGCATCGAGCTTTCAGCGCCGCATGGCATGGAAACGCTTCCAGTCGCTATAGTGCGAAGCCTTGAGATTGAGCCTACAAAGAAGATTTTCGAACCTAGTGCTGCCCTCAGCGGGGAGCGGTATTTTGATATTGACTTTCCAGTTCGAACGGAAAAATGGGGACCGTCAATATTTGCGTTCCACAGTGTCAAAGGAGGCGTTGGAAGAACAACAACCGCATTGGCGTTTTCACTTGAATTGGCAAATAGAAATGCTGGGCCGGTTTTGTTAGTTGACGCTGACTTCGAAGCCCCTGGAGTTAGCTTTCTACTTCAAAGCAGAAAATCTGGTTTCACGATTTCGTTAGAAGATTTTCTAGCTCTCGCCCATGCTGATCGATCGGATGGTTTTTCATCCACCATCGACTTCGTTGCGACGCGAATGGTCGACCAGTTGGTAAATGGAATCTACGTACTGCCTGTCAAACGTCTGCTTGATGACCTATCGGGCTTTGCAATCAGGCCTGAAAATTTGCAGGCTGCTCGTAGCAATGATCCCTTCGTTGTTCCGGACTTGGTACGCGATCTAGCAGCGCATTTAGGATGCAACGCGGCAGTGGTAGACCTACGCGCAGGTTTGGTCGATGTATCGATCCAGTTTCTCGCCGATCCATCTGTTGATCGAGTGTTCGTCTCGAGCACGTCGGGCCAGTCTGTAGCCGCCCTAACAAGTATGATGCGGACGCTTGGTATGCTCGAAGAACAGACCGGCGTTCCAGGGCGGCAGCCGTTCGTATTGTTTAACCAACTTCCGTTGTCTCGTTTCGGCGATTTTAAATATCGCGGCGATCTTGCAGGACGGCTCACCTTGAGTGCGGCTGAGGAGTTCCCTTCGTTTGCCGACAATGATTATATCGAGGCAAGCCCCGTCGCTGTCGGGTTCATTCCACATATGGCTGAGCTTATCGGTATGTCCGGCGAGTGGGATACCTTCGTAAGAGAGCTTTCTGCATCTAGCTTCCTTACGCAGCTCAAATCTGAAATGGCAAATTGGTCCGGATGGGAAGCGTTTAACGAATTAGATCAACAGGGGCCGATAGTTGCTACGCCACCACAAGAGGCAGACAAGCGTTGTCGGCAATTGGAGGAATTCGCTTTCAAGTTGACGTTTGCAGAGACCGCTGACGAGCTTGCAACCCCACTTGTAACTCCCCCCCTTGAACGGCTTGCTACCGACTTTTTAAGCCAACCGCCTGTCGTGGTTGTTGAAGGAGCTAAGGGAACAGGAAAGACACTTACTGCACGGTTCCTTCTAGAGCGAGGCAGCTGGAGAGCTGCTGTGGCAGCCCTCCAGACCACAAATCAGAGTTCGTTTGAAGGTTCTTTCATACCCATGTTCGGTTCGCTCACCAGCGACAGAATCACATCGCTCGTCGCCGATAGAAGGATTCAAGCTAGCAGCAGTCTGACCGGAGAGAAGCCATCAACGCTCTCGGAAACCACCCAGGCAATTCGAGCTCTCCTGGCAACGTCGGCACAAAGCGACTGGTTAGGCTTCTGGTTATCTCAAATAGCAGCGTCGGCGGGGTTCAGAGGCGATACGGCCTGGGCTGATTTTCTTTCTGCAGCAAAGACATCAATGATGCGGCCTGTTGTGCTCATAGAAGGGCTCGAAGAGGTATTGACCGACCCGTTCAATAAAGCAAATGAGGCTGCGGCCCTAGCCTCGCTTCTCGTCGATGTACCTTTGAGGCTGCGGGAGGAGGCGGGCCGACCAGTCGGTTATGTTGCGTTTGTACGTGCGGACATGATCCAAGCCGCAATCACGCAGAATGCAGCGCAATTCCGCGCCGTCTATTCAAACTATGCCCTAACTTGGCGGGACATAGACATAAAGGAATTGGTCGTCTGGTTAGTGAGCAACAGCGGGGCCATCCCTAGGATATGGTCAAGTGACTGGCGGCTCTCACATTCCTCATCTGAACTGCAGGAGAGGGACTTACGGCGGATATGGGGCATGAAACTTGGAAAGGATGATAGCCGCGAAGCGAGAACAACTGAATGGGTTATTTCGGTACTTACTGATCTTACGGGACGACTCACGGCCAGAGACCTAGTTCGCTTTGTGAGTGAAGCCGCAAAGCATTCACGGGGAGTAAAACTTGAGGACAGACTGCTAGCGCCCTCGGCGCTTAAAACCGCCGTCGATTTTACAAGCGAAAAGAAAGTAGAAGAATATCCAAAGGAGGTCGCACAGCTGGAGACTATATTCGAAAAATTTAAAAAGACACCTGGGTTTGTTACCCCATTTACTCGCATAGAAGCTCAAACCGTGGGCTTGTCAGACATTGATTTGGAAAATCTAGAGAAATACGGCGTCGCATATCAAGAGGATGGTCGCTTCGAAGTCCCGGAACTGTTTAGAATAGGTCTCCAAATGCGGAGAGGCGGTGCAAGGCCGAACATCATAAGTTTGACCAGACGAGCGCGTGAACGAGCGCGGGCCTAACTGCAGGCTCAATCCCCCATCTTCAGCGCCTGGATAAACGCCTCCTGCGGGATATCCACCTTGCCGAACTGCCGCATCCGCTTCTTGCCCTCTTTCTGCTTGTCGAGCAGCTTGCGCTTGCGGGTCACGTCGCCGCCGTAGCATTTGGCGGTGACGTCCTTCCTGAGCGCCGAGACGGTCTCGCGGGCGATGATGCGGCCGCCGATGGCCGCCTGGATCGGGATCTTGAACAAGTGCTGCGGGATCAGCTCCTTCAGCTTCTCGCACATGGCGCGGCCGCGCTTTTCGGCGGCCGAGCGGTGCACCAGCATGGACAGCGCGTCGACCGGCTCGTCATTGACCAGGATCGACATCTTCACCAGGTCGCCCTCGCGATAGTTGGTCAGGTGATAGTCGAAGGAGGCGTAGCCCTTGGAGATCGACTTCAGCCGGTCGTAGAAGTCGAACACGACCTCATTGAGCGGCAAATCGTAGGTCAGCATCGCACGCTTGCCGACATAGGAGAGATCGGCCTGGATGCCGCGCCTGTCCTGGCAAAGCTTCAGGATGCCGCCGAGATAGTCGTCCGGCGTGAGGATCGTGGCGCGGATCCACGGCTCCTCGATCGAGGCGATCTTGACCACGTCGGGCATGTCGGCCGGGTTGTGCAACTCCTTAGTCGTGCCGTCGATGAGGTTCATGCGGTAGACGACACTAGGCGCGGTGGCGATGAGGTCGAGGTTGAACTCGCGCTCCAGCCGCTCCTGGATGATCTCCAGGTGCAACAGCCCGAGGAAGCCGCAGCGGAAGCCGAAGCCGAGCGCGGCGGAGGTCTCCATTTCATAGGAGAAGGAGGCGTCGTTGAGGCGCAGCTTGCCGACGGCGGCGCGCAGATCCTCGAAATCGGCGGCGTCGACAGGGAACAGGCCGCAGAACACCACCGGCTGCGCCGGCTTGAAGCCGGGCAGCGCCTTTTGCGTCGGGCGGCGGTCCTCGGTGATGGTGTCGCCGACGCGGGTGTCGGCCACTTCCTTGATCGAGCCGGTGAAGAAGCCGAATTCGCCGGGGCCGAGCTCGTCGACATTGACGCGGGCCGGCTTGAAGACGCCGGTGCGCTCGACGAGATACTTTGCGCCGGTGCCCATCATGCGGATGGTCTGGCCCTTCTTCATCACGCCGTCGATGATGCGCACCAGAACGATGACGCCGAGATAGGCGTCGTACCAGCTGTCGACCAGCATGGCTTTCAGGGGTGCCGCAATGTCACCCTCGCGCGGCGGCGGCAGCTGGTGGACGATCGCCTCCAGCACGTCCGGCACGCCCAGGCCGGTCTTGGCCGAGATCAGCACCGCGTTGGAGGCGTCGAGGCCGATCACCTCCTCGACCTGCTCGCGGATGCGCTCGGGCTCGGCCGCCGGCAGATCGACCTTGTTCAGCACCACGACGATCTCGTGGTTGTTGTCGATCGCCTGGTAGACATTGGCCAAGGTCTGCGCCTCGACCCCTTGCGAGGCGTCGACCACCAGCAGCGAGCCCTCGCAGGCGGCCAAAGAGCGCGACACTTCATAGGCGAAGTCGACATGGCCGGGCGTGTCGATGAGGTTCAGCACATAATCCTCGCCGTTTTTGGCGCGGTAGTTCAGCCGAACGGTCTGGGCCTTGATGGTGATGCCGCGCTCACGCTCGATGTCCATCGAGTCCAGCACCTGCTCCTTCATGTCGCGCTCTTCCAGCGCGCCGGTGAGCTGGATCAGCCGGTCGGCAAGCGTGGATTTGCCATGGTCGATATGGGCGACGATGGAGAAATTGCGGATGTGGTCGAGGGGCGTCGTCATGCGGCGCGCTTTAGCAGGGGCGGGTTTAAGGGGCAAGCGGTGGGCCCGGGGAGATCGGAGCAGAGCAGGCAAACACGCTCGCCAATGTCTGAACACGGCCAATGATCGGAGGCCGGCGCTGCCCCTCATCGCCCTGCCGGGCACTTCTCCCCGTAAGTGACGGGGAGAAGGGACTGGCCGCCGCCTCGGTACCTTTCTTGCAGCTTTCCAAATTGGCGAAATCGTCGATGGGGGCGCCTCTCTCCCCGTTACCATACGGGGAGAGGATGCCGGCAGGCAGGTGAGGGGCAGCGCAAGCGTTTGAAGGCTAGGGCGCCTCCGCGCAAAAATTCAAATCCACTTAAACTTTCATGCACTCATTTTGGGCATATCTCCACCTCTGGTGGCAGGCAGGTTGCATTGCCGGTGTGTATGGGGTTGGGGCATGTTCTCGTCGGCAAGAGATTTCGTTCGATCGCAAGGCGGCTCGATGCTGCCGATGATGGCACTGTTGGCGATCCCGCTGCTGCTCGCGGTCGGCTTTTCCGTCGACTACACCTCGGCGGTGACGACCAGGAGCAACATGCAGCAGGCGCTGGATGCCGCGATCCTGTCGATCACCACGCTGCCGACCACGACCTCGAAGGCCGATCGCCAGACGGCGCTGCAACAAGCCTATGTCGCCAATAGCGGGCTGGGCGACGCGACGCTCACCGCCGTCAACGTCGCCGCCGACGGCACGGCGACGTTCAGCGCCACGGCGGCCTATCCGATGCCGACCAGTTTCATGCAGATCGCCAGGATCAATTCGGTCGATGTCGGCGTCGGTTCCTCGGTGCGCAAGGCGCCGGCGCTGGTCCAGTCCACCTTCAAGGTGACGAAGGTGTCGGGCTACTGGAACAAGACGATGACGCTCTACGGCACCCAGTTCGGCCAGACCAAGGCCAAGCCGCTGATGACGATCAGCTATAATTACAACGGCTATGGCGACCCGAAGGGCTACGGCACAACCACCGTCAGCACTATCAACGGATCGACGACGACCGTGGTGCAGAAACAGGTCTGCACGACCTCGACGGTCGACAATTTCAGCAATCTGCCGAGCGGGGCGATCACCCAGACCAGCGGCAGCAACAAGTACGTCACGACCTGCGCCGATACCTTCTATCCGGCCAATGGCGCCGGCGCGGTGATCGATGTCAGCCAGATGGACCAGCTCTATCTGCAAATGGACGTTCCCTCGGGCAACCCGAAGGTGCTGAAGTCGAACGATCCCAACACCTCGAACCGGCTCTATATCGGCACCAGCGCCACCGATATGCCCGAGGTCGCGACCGGCCAGAAGGTCGACATCTTCACCTCAGTGCCCTGCGGCCAGACCGGCTACCAGGCCTGGGAAGACGGCGGCAACCCGGTGCCGGCGCCGGTTTCCAATGCCGATTTCTTCTACAATGTGACCGGCAAATGCGCCTTCAACCAGCGGCCGTCCGAGACGGTGCTGACGCAGTAGCGCCCTCCCTTCTCCCCTTGTGGGAGAAGGTGTCGCCGAAGGCGACGGATGAGGGGTGCTCCAGCTTGGTGGCGCCTTAATTCTAGACAAGAATCTAGCAGACGCGCTCGCGAGCGTCTCACTCCGCTGGAGCGCCCCTCATCCGTCTCGGCGCTGCGCGCCGATCCACCTTCTCCCACAAGGGGAGAAGGGGAAGGCGCCTCTCAATCACAAACCGGTGAAGCTGTAACGAAGTCCTCCGCGGCGGCGAAATGGGAGCATCGCCCCGCTACGGAGACTGCTTCCCATGACCGGATTGAAGACAAGGATCGGCCTGCTTGCCGGCGCGGCATTTGCTGCGCTTGCCGCCACGCTCGATGCCGCTTCCGCCGAGCCGCTTACCGTGGTCGAGCTGTTCACCAGCCAGGGCTGCTCGTCCTGCCCGCCGGCCAATGCCAATCTGATCAAGATCAAGGACCGTCCGGGCGTGCTGGCGCTGTCCTTCAACGTCACCTACTGGGACTATCTCGGCTGGAAGGACATTTTCGGCCGGCAGGAATTCACCCAGCGCCAGGTCGCCTACGAGCCGCCGCTCGGCCATGACGGGCCGTTCACGCCGCAGGTGGTGGTGAACGGCAGCGCCGACGCCGTCGGTGCGGCGCCCGGCGAGATCGAGCGGCTGATCTCGACAACCCCGTACGCCAAGGGTCCGGCGCTCTCGCTCGGCGACGGCAAGGTGAGCATCGGCGCCGGCACAGCGCCCGGCGGGGCGGCCGATGTCTGGCTGGTGCGCTACGCACGCGGCGTCGTCGAGGTGCCGGTGGCGCGCGGCGAGAACACCGGACGCACGCTGCCGCATGCCAATGTCGTGCATTCGCTGCAGAGGCTCGGCCGCTGGAACGGCGAGGCGACGACGCTGCCGCTGCCTGCGGCACCCGGGGGCTTGAGCACGGCAGTGCTGGTGCAGACGCCGGCCGGCGGGCCGATCCTGGCCGCCGCGGCAAACTGATTTTTCTTTTCGCGCGGGGCCGCGGCAGGCGGCAACGCTTAACCAAGGGCCCGCATCCGCGCGCCAAACCAAAGGAGAACTAGCATGACCAGATTCCTCACGCTGCCGGCGCTGGCTTTCGCGCTTGCCGCTGCCGCGTTCGTTGCCGGCGCCCGCGCCGACGACACGACCGACGCGATGAAGCCAGCCAATGCGATGGCGACGGAAAGGATGAAGCCGGCGACCGATGCTATGATGCCGACCGGCGCGATGAAGCCCGCGGATAAAATG
>NZ_RZSV01000211.1:0-9664 GCF_004023205.1 Mesorhizobium sp. M1A.F.Ca.IN.020.03.2.1
TCGCCTTCCTCGAATCAATATTCGGGCACTCCCCGACCGAGGCAAATTGCGCCAGAGCACGTCCAGCCTTTCGCTGGAAACAGACACACGCGCATGCAACCGACGCGAGCACTCACGGCGTGAGTGGCTATCCTAATAAATTTGTATGAACTATTTCTCTACTCCAAAAGTTAGAGACCCGCCGGATATACGGTAATAGCGCCTTGCAATATTGATTAATTATGCGGCGCCCTCCCGCATGATACGCTTTGGGACTGTCTCTGATCTGTCGCAGGCGCGCTTTCGCGCGCCGCGGAATCGCGGGGGGTTGCCGTGCTGCAAACGCTCGTCAAGCTGAGTCTCGAATTTCGGCATCTGGTCCTAGCAGCCGCGCTACTCTTGGTAGCGGCGGGTGCCGTTCTGCTTCCCAAGGCCAAAACCGATGCTCTTCCCGAGTTCGGGGCGCCGGTCGTGGAGGTGCAGACCGAGGCGCTCGGCTTGTCGACAGGCGAAGTGGAAAGCCTGGTGACCATCAATCTCGAAGAGATTCTGACCGCGACGCCGTTCCTCAAATCAATTCATTCCAAGTCGGTGCCGGGGATGGCTTCGGTGTTGCTCACCTTCGAGCCCGGCATGGATCCGATGAAAGCCCGACAAATGGTGCAGGAGCGTCTTACGATGGCTTGGGCCCTGCCCAATGTCTCGAAGCCGCCCACCATGCTGCAGCCGAAGTCGGCGGCAGGCCGCGCCATGATCGTCGGACTGTCGTCCAAGACCGTGTCGCTGATCGACATGTCGGTGCTGGCCCGGTGGACGATGACGCCGAAGCTGCTCAGCGTGCCGGGCGTCGCCAACGTCGCGATCTGGGGCCAGCGCGCTCGCCAGCTTCAGGTGCAAATCGAACCTCAGCGCCTCGAATCGGCAGGCGTCTCGCTCGATGAAGCCGTAGAGAGCGCCGGGGATTCGCTCTGGGTCTCGCCGCTCAGTTATCTGGAAGCGTCAGTACTCGGAAGCGGAGGCTGGATCGACACGCCGAACCAGAGGCTCGGCATCCAGCATGTGCAACCGATCAGCAAGGCCAGCGACCTGACGAAGGTTGCTGTCCCGTCTTCCGCGCTCAGGCTAGGAGACGTGGCCGAGGTCGTCGAAGGCCATCCGCCGCTGATCGGCGATGCGATGATCAACGGACAGCCTGGCCTCATCCTCGTCGTCGAGAAGCTTCCCAACGTCGACACCAAAGCGGTCGTAGCGGGGGTCGAAGCTGCGCTCGCGGAGTTGAGCCAAGGCATGCCGGGCATCGACATCGACGCCTCCCTCTACCGCGCCTCCGACTATGTCGACAGCGCCTTGGCCAATCTGGTCCGGATGGTGATCGCCGCCATGGTGGTCGTGTCCGTAGCCCTCTTCCTGTCCTTGACGCCGGTCGGCACGGCGAGCGTCGCCGTCGTCGCGATCGTCCTGTCGTATGTCGCGGCACTTGTCGCTCTCTATTTCAGCAGCCCGATCTTCAACCTGATCCACCTGGCCGGCCTCGCGGCCGCGCTTTCCCTCGTGGTCGACACTGCGGTAGTGGCTGCCGAGGCCCTCGGGCGACGCCTTCGTGCCGGTGGCGGCCGTCCGCTCGCCGCGCCTCTATTCGATGCGATCGGCGAAATCGGCAAGCCAATGATCTATGCAGCGGTGATCGGTCTGCTGGCGGTCGCTCCGATACTCGGACTCGACGGCGAAACCGCGGCATTCTTCCGGCCGCTGGCTCAGGCCTATGGCGTCACGGTGGCCGCTGCCATGGTCGTCGTGCTCTTGGCGGCGCCCGCCCTCGCGATGGTTTTTTTCCGTTCGGGCAGCGCAGCAGGAAACAGGTCCGAACCTGTGGTGGCGCGGCTGTTCGGTGCGGCCTATGGGCGGCTGCTGGGGAGGTTCTCGGCGACGACCGGTCCTGCCTATGCGATCGTGGGTCTCGGAGTGTTGGCGCTACTCGCGGCGACGCCCGCCCTGAAGTGGTCGCCGTCGCCGTCCTTTGACGAAGGCACCGTCCGCGTTTCGTTCAAGGCCGCGCCGGGTGCATCCTTGCCCGCCATGATCCGCACGATGGCGCGACTGGAATCCGAAGTCCGCGCAATCGATGGAGTCAGCTCTGTCGCTGGCCATCTCGGCAGGGCCATCACGGGCGACCAGGTCACCGGCATCGAATCCGGGCAGCTCTGGATTGGGCTCGACGAGCGGGGGAACCGAGCCGCCGCACTGTCGCAAATTCGCGACACGATGGAAGGCTTCGCGGACCTCGAGGTGAAGGTTGAAGGCTATCTGGCCAGTACGGCCGGGCGGATCTTCGCCGACGCCGGCGAACCAGTGGTGGTCCGCATCGAAGGGGCCGAGACGGCCGTGCTTGAAGAGCAGGCAAAGCTCGTCGCGGCGAGAATCGCCGCCGTTGACGGCATCAACTCCGTACGCATCGACAAGAACGCTTTCTCGCCCGAAATCGAGGTCAAGGTCGACGTTGCGGAGGCTGCCGCACGTGGACTGAAACCGGGAGACATCCGGCGCGCGGCAGCGACGGTCTTCGCCGGGCTCGAGGTTGGCAATCTGTTCGAGCAGCAAAAGGTCTTCGAAGTGGTCGTTTGGGGGGCTCCCAACGCACGAAGCAGCATCGCCGACGTCGAGAATCTTCTGATCGAAACGCCTGATCGCCCGCATACACGCCTTGGCGATATCGCCGAGGTGCGGATGGTGCCGCAGTTGAGCACCATCGAGCGTGACGGCGTCACGCGCAGCATGGACGTTCACGCCAGCGTCGCAGGCCGCAGCGTCACGGCAGTGGCGGAAGACGTGGCGGCAGAGCTCAAGAAGGTGCAGCTCCCCTTCGAATACCATGCCTACGTTCGGGGCGAGTATGCCGAGAGCCGTGCAGCCATGCTGCAGGTGACGCTCTTCGCAGCGTCGGCGGCAGTGCTGATCTTCTTCCTGCTGCAGGCGGCGCTGCAAAGCTGGCGACTGGCGACCGGCATGTTCCTTTCGCTGGTGGCAGTGTCGGGTGGCGTCGCGGCGATCCTCGTGGCGGTAACGGGCACCGTTTCGGTTGGGGCGCTTGCCGGACTTCTCGCCGTCCTCGGGCTTGCACTCCGCAACGGTCTGGTTCTGGCCAGCCGCGTCGATCAGACCGGGGAGGGTGACGAATCCTGGCCGGACCGTGTCGCGGCGGCCGCGCGCGAGCGCTTTGCGCCTATGCTGACGAGCACGCTGGTCACCTGCCTCGCCTTCCTTCCCGCAGTGGTCATGGGCAGCGCCGCCGGTCTGGAGATTTTGCATCCAATGGGATGGGTCGTGATCGCAGGCGCAGTCATTTCAGTCCTGATCAATCTGTTCGTCCTACCGGCCATGATGCTCCATTCCGGCCCGGTTTCACGACGCCTTGGAGGAGTTGCACATGCTTCGCAATAGGCTTTTTCTTAAGTCATCCCTCGTCGCCGGTGTGGCTTTCGTCGTGGTTGCCACGGGACCCCTCGCGGTCGCGGAGTCGCCCGCAGGCGCGCCTGCCAAGCTGGTAGAGGTCGCAGGTTCCCCATTTCCACGCGTGGTTCTGACCGAACAGGCTGCCAAACGACTGAGCATCCAGACCGAAGCGCTGCGGGAGGAGACGGCCAAGCGGTGGATGATGATGAACGCCCAGGTCGAGATTGCGAGCGGTGAACCGTCGGTGAATGCAATTACGGAGACGGCTTCCATCGCGCCGGCCGGTGAAAGCGGCCAAGCACGGCAATCCCTGATCAAGGTGCCTGTGGACGCGGCGAGCCAGATGTTGATCGCGGTTGTCGACGACGAGGATGACGAGGACGAGACCGGCGACCACGACGAGTTTGCCGAGATTTTCGGCGTCGCCAACCCGGCGGACGAGGATAAGGACGGTCTAGTGGTCGTGCTGCTGACCGGCCAAGGCCGCTCCGGTAAATATTACACGGCGCGGCCGGTGGCGGTGAAGGACCGGGACGACGGGCGGTTCTTTGAATTCCTCGAGGCAAGCAGCGGCGTCAAGCCAGGCGATCATGCGTTCGTGGCGATGAAGGCGCCGGAGAGCGGCAGCATGGCGAAGATCGTGCCCTACTCGTCGGTTGTCTATGACGAGCACGGGGACAGCTGGCTCTACTCCAATCCGGAGCCGCTCGTCTTCGTCCGCCAAAAAGTGGCTGTCGAGCGCGTCCTTGGCGACATAGCAGTGCTGTCGGACGGACCAGCGCGCGGTACGCCGGTCGTGTCGGTCGGCGCGGTCGAGCTGATGGGGGTTGAATTGAAGTTTGGCGGCCACTGAGCGGGCGTGAAAGACATTCCGTCGCTTGCGAACGCCTGAGTTAGCCGGCGTCCAATCATCCGAACAAAGGACAGGGCCATGTTCCGCTGGATCATCGGCACGAATCTGAAATACCGGTATCTGGTACTGGCCGCGGCAGCGCTGATGGTGCTGCTGGGTCTGGACGTGTTCCGCAAGATGCCCGTGGACGTCTTCCCCGAATTCTCCCCGCCGCTGGTGGAGATTCAGACCGAGGGTATCGGCATGTCGACCGCCGAGGTCGAGGAGCTGATCACCATTCCCCTCGAGGATGCACTGCGCGGCACACCGGAACTCGACGTCATCCGCTCGAAGAGCGTGATGTCGCTGTCCTCCATTGTCATGATCTTCAAGCGGGGAACCGACATCATGCACGCCCGGCAGCTCGTCCAGGAGCGAGTGCAGCTTGCGTCGGCCAGACTGCCGTTCGGCTCGAGCCCGCCCGTCATGCTGCAGCCCTTGTCGTCGACCAGCAGGACCATGAAGATCGGCCTTTCGTCGAAGGAGCTCACTCAGCTCGACCTGTCGATGACCGCCTATTGGAAGATTCGCTTCCGCCTGCTGCGCGTGCCCGGCGTCGCCAACGTGGCGATGTGGGGCGAAAAGCTCAAACAGCTGCAGATCCAGGTCGATCCCGCACGCATGCTGAAACACGGCGTGACGCTGAACGAGGTCATGGAGGCTTCGGCCGATGCGCTGGACTTCGGCCTGCTGCCGATGTCGAGCTCAGCCAAGAGCCAGACCGTAGGCTTCATCGACACCGACAACCAGCGATTGTATGTCGGCGCCGACATAGCGTCCAGCGTGAAGCTGGAGGACGTCAAGAGAATTCCGGTCGAGTCAAAAGCCGGCGAGCGACTGGTACTGGCGGACTTTGCCGACGTCACCTGGGGGGAACCGCTGCCGATCGGCGACGCTGTGATCAATGACGGTCCCGGCATGATGCTGATCGTCGAGAAGTTCCCGTGGGCGAATACGCTGGAGGTCACGCGCGGCGTCGAGGCCGCCTTCGCCGAAATGAGGGACGGCCTCAAGGGCATCGACGTCGACCTGCAGATCTTCCGCCCGGCGACGTTCATCGAGCTCTCGATCCATAATCTGACAATGGCCTTGCTGGTGGGATCGGTCCTGGTGGTCTGCGTTCTCGGCGCCTTCCTGTTCGAGTGGCGGGTGGCGCTCATCAGCCTGCTGGCGATCCCGCTCTCCCTGGTCGCGGCGGGACTTGTTCTCTACTGGCTCGGAACGACCATCAACACGATGGTGCTGGCCGGCTTCGTCGTGGCGGTGGGATCGGTGGTGGACGACGCTATCATCGACGTTGAAAACATCACGCGGCGATTGCGCGAGAATCGCCGCAGCGGCGCTGGCAAATCGGTGGCATCAGTTATCCTGGAAGCATCGCTCGAGATCCGCAGCCCGATCGTCGCCGCGACCCTCATCATCGTCATCTCGGTCGTCCCTGTGTTCTTCATGGGTGGTCTGTCGGGCACTTTCTTCGTACCGCTGGCGACGTCCTATTCCATCGCGCTCCTCGCTTCGATGGCCGTGGCGCTGACGGTGACGCCGGCACTCTGCCTTATCCTGCTTCAAGGAGCGCCGATCGAGCGCGTCTCGCCGCTTGTCGGGCGGTTGCAGCGAGGCTATGCCGCCATGCTGTCGCGGATCATCGCGGCTCCTCGCACGATCTTTGGGATCACCGCGTTCGTCGTGGTCGCGGGATTGGCCGTTTGGCCGCTGCTCGGAACCTCGCTCCTGCCCTCCTTCAAGGAACGTGACTTCCTCATGCACTGGCTGACGCCGCCCGGGACATCGCATGCAGAGATGTACCGGATGACGGTGGCTGCCAGCAAAGAACTGAGATCCATTCCCGGGGTGCGCAACTTCGGCGCTCACATCGGCCGGGCGCTGGTGGCCGACGAGGTGGTGGGCATCGACTTCACGGAGAACTGGATCAGCGTCGATCCGAAGGTCGATTATGACGAGACCCTGAAAGCGGTTCAGGACACGGTCGGCGGCTATCCCGGTATCTATCGCGACGTCCAGACCTACCTTCGCGAGCGCGTGAAGGAAGTGCTCACCGGGTCGGGCGAGTCGATAGTGGTTCGGATTTTCGGGCCTGACGCGGCGATGTTGCGGGAGCAGGCGGTGAGGGTCCGCGACGCCCTGACCGGCATCGAGGGCCTGATTGACCTACACGAGGAGCCGCAGAAGACGGTACCGCAAATTCAGGTCACCGTGGATATCGCCAAGGCGGCTTCCAGGGGTCTCAAGCCCGGCGATGTTCGTCGCGCTGCTGCCGTGATCTTCGCCGGTCACGAGGTGAGCGACGTTCATCGCATCGGAAAGGTGTATGACGTCATGGTATGGTCGACGCCCAAATCGCGGCGCGGCCTTGACGACGTACAGAACGTTCTCCTGGATACCCCCGACGGCGGTCAGGTCCGGCTCGGCGACGTTGCCGAAGTCAAGATTGCCCCGGTGGCCAGCACCATAAAACGTGAGAACGCCTCGCGCCGCCATGACGTGCATGCCAACGTGCGCGACCGCGACCTGGGCTCGGTCGTCCATGAGGTTGAGGAGCGCCTGGCCAAGTTCGAGTTTCCGCTCGGCTATCATGCCCAGCTGCTGGGCGAGGCGGCGGAACGCAGGGCTGCGCAAAGCAGGCTCGTCTATGCCTCTGTCGTCGCCGCGGTCGTAATCTTCATGCTGCTGCAGGCCTCCTTGAGAAGCTGGAGGCTCGCTGCCCTGGTTTTCCTGTCACTGCCGGCCGCTATGGTCGGCGGGGTCATCGCCGCGTATCTGGGCGACGGCATCATCTCGCTAGGCGGCCTCGTGGGGTTCCTGACGGTGTTGGGCATCGCGGCCCGCAACGGGGTGCTTCTGATCCACCATTTCCTGCATCTGGAGCGCGAGGAGGGCGAGCCCTTCGGACCGGAACTTGTCCTGCGCGGCGCGCGTGAACGCCTTTCGCCCATTCTCATGACGACGCTGGCGACCGGTCTTGCGCTCGTCCCCCTGGTTGTCACCGGCAACATTCCCGGGCAGGAAATCGAACATCCGATGGCCATCATCATTCTGGGCGGGCTGATCACGTCAACGCTTCTGAACCTCTTCGTCGTGCCTGCCATCTATCTCAGACTCGGTTCGCTGCAGGCGCGATCGCCGGCGCGGGCCACAGGTCTCGGCCTGGAACCATCTCCCCTTTGATGCAAAGCCCGAGATCTAGACCAGAACGTTCGTGACTCTACCGCATCCAATCCACCGGCTATACCGTTGGCGATCTCGATCGCGCAGCGAAACAGCATGACAACTTACAAAACTCGGAGGACTTGGAGCAGCAAGGAACGCGTCCGTGATTTCGTCTTCACAAAGCGGGCAGGCCAACAGGGCTGGGCCTAGCCGGCGGGCCTAGGAAACGAAATACGGCACCGGCTATACGCTCCTGCCGCTATGATGGGGCACGCATCCATAAGTGAAGCAACGTCGCTAATTCCCGCGCGGTCTGGGTTTTGGTCCTGGAAGGCTTTCGCACGGATTTGCGGCCAATCTGGCGATTCGCGGATCTCTTAGCCAGAGAGTCTTCTTTCTTCTTTCCAGAATCTCGTTGCGGCCCCCATCAACGGCCGATTGGCCTTTCGCGGCAAGGGCATAGTCGGCTCGGTTCGTTCGATAGTCTTCCTTTTGGATGGACATCTTTTTCCTCCCGGTCCGCGGTCTTCCCTCCACTAGCCTGGACGGGAGAACACTAGCTGCCGATGCATCGCAGGAGTCTACAAATTGAGGATTGTATTAAAATGATACACTCCACCCGTTCGTCTCACGGGCGCCGCTCAGCATTACCCTGAACCGGCCCGTATGCCGCGCCTATTCGTCGCTATCCTCTCGTCGCTTTCGGAATGCTGTTCCGGACCGCATCGTCCGCTTGCGCTTCAACGTGCGCTTGGCAGCCTTGGTCATAGCCTTGGAAAGTCTTGTGCAGTTGCCAGGGCGGCAACAAGGCCGGGTTGTCCGTGCAAGGTGGTCTCGCCACAGCACCCGGCTCCCAGGCGGGCAAGGAGGGCGACTTATGCTATACGTTGCGTTCTTGGTCGGATACGAGCCGATGGATCAGGAAAGACTTCTGGCCGCAGTCCTCCTAGCTGATGTCGTGGGCAGCACGCCGCTCTATGAGCGCATCGGCGACGATGCAGCTCTGCAGCAGATCTCGGATTGCCTCGACGCGATACGCGAGATCGTCGCCCGGCACGGCGGTGACTTCATTTACTCGAAGGGCGATGACGTGCTCAGCCTGTTCGACAGTTCGGAGGCGGCGCTGAGGGCCGTCTTCCAAATCAGCAGCGAACTGACGAAAGGGCCGTTGCACGCCCGGATCGGATTGCATTTCGGGGCGGTCATTCGCGCGCGGGGCGCGGTATTCGGAGACGTTATCAATGTCACCGCAAGGTTGTCCACCACGGCCAACCCCGGGGAGGTGCTGATCAGCCAGAGCTTCTTCGAAGCCCTTTGCGCGGATAGCCGCAGTGCCCTGCGGCTCCTCGACAAAATGGCTTTCAAGGGAAAGCAAGAACTCTTCGATGTCTATACCCTGGGGAGCGAGGATCGGGCCCTCAGTACGCAAATCGTCAGCCGGGGCACGGTTATCGAGAGACGCTCCGCCCCGCCGCGGCAGATCAATCTGGTCATCCGCTATGGAGATCAGTTGCGATCCTGCCGAAACAACGAATTGGTGACGATCGGCCGATCCCCGGAATGCAACATCGTCATCCAGCGGCCCTGGGTCTCAAGGCACCACGCGACCTTCACCATTTCGAATGGCAAGGCCCTGCTTATCGAGCGAAGCTCGTCGGGTACATTTGTGTCGATGGGACCCGACCATGAGGTATTCGTGCGCCGCGAAGATATTCTTCTCTTCGGCTCCGGCGTCATCTCGCCTGGACGGAGATCGTCCCTCGACGACGCCGAAATCCTTTACTACGAAATTTTCTCAGACTGACCCGGCCCGGCTTGACCGTTGCCGCATGCTGCCGGATCCAGCGCCGCGCGCTTGCAGAATCGGAAGTTTATTCAGTAAAATTCAATGGCGATTGGCTCCCCGGGCCGGATTCGAACCAGCGACCAACCGGTTAACAGAGGGTTTCCAATGCGATTTTCTGGATCAGCGTGCGACAGCCTGAATTTCTAAAAATTCTTTGAGTAACAACTAATTAGTGTTTCATCCCGTCGCGACCTGTCGCAGCCGGTATCGACAAAGCGCGTGGTTTTGTGTAGATCATTCTGTAGATCACTCACGGAACCCCGGGCAAACCGGTTGTAGCAAGATTGGTCGCTGGACAGATGCCGAAACTCGACCTCACCGACAAATTC
>NZ_RZSV01000212.1:0-9450 GCF_004023205.1 Mesorhizobium sp. M1A.F.Ca.IN.020.03.2.1
CCTTCAAGGACATCCTGATGCGGGTCGAGGAGAAATCTCACCTTCCCTTCCAGGCCTCGCTGATCGACCGCGCCGAGGAACTCGTCGATCGCAAGCTGCGCAGCGACGTGCGCATCATCGACGGCGCACGCGAGGCGGTGGCGGCGGTCACCGCGCCGCGCGCTGTCTGCTCCAATTCGCGCACCGAGCGGATCGAGTTCATGCTTGAAAAGGTGCGCCTGCTGCCCTTCTTCGCCGGCCGCATCTTTTCGGGGCTCGACATCCCCGGCAAGAAGACCAAGCCGGCACCGGACGTGTTCCTCTATGCCGCCGAACAGCTCGGCGCCAACCCGAAGAACACTTTCGTCATCGAGGATTCGGTGCACGGCGTCACCGGCGCCAGGACGGCGGGCATGCGCGTCATCGGCTTCACCGGCGCGGGGCACAGCTATCGCGGCCATGCCGACTCGCTGACCGAAGCGGGCGCCGAAACCGTCATCCGCCGTTTGGCGGAACTCGGCAGCACGATTGCGGCATTGTCGGAGTGGTCGGAGGACGCTTAACCGCGGAAGCGCGATTGGCGGCGAACCAGATCAGTTTGTCGCCGCCGCGGCGACGCGCTTCTTCCTCTTGGCCTTGGACTTGTCCGTCGCTGCCGGCGCGTTCTCGTCATAGCCGGCATAGGCTTGGTAGTCGCGGGCGGTCGGCTCCGGCACTACGACGTTGGTGTCGGTGAAGACGAACTGCGTCGCGGCAGACGGATCGGTGACCTGCACCTGATACTGATGAAGCTGCGAATAGAGCACGTCAGGCCCATGTTGGACCGCGATGCGGATCGGCATCGTCACGGTACCGGGCGTGAACAGCGGTCCCGGCACGACCTTGCCGGCCACCGCGATCTTCATCGTCAGCTGGCCGTTTTCGTGAGTGCAGTCGCGCGTCACGTCGGTGATCGAGGCCTGGTAAATGATCTTGGCGGGATCGCGATTGGGGTCGACGGGTTGACCGTTCGGTCCGGTCTGTGCGGCTGCGGCTGCCTCGGCTTCAGCGTCCGCCGCGGCATCGACTTTCTTTTTCTTCGTCTTGGCGGCGGCGCCCTTAGCATAGGTATTGAAGAAGGCGGTGCCGTCGCGCAGCGTCACTTTCGGGCAGTAGGCGCGCAACTGGCTGGCAAGCACCTTGGGGTCCTGCGGCGGTGGCGGCGCGGTCGGGTCCTTCTTGCTGAAGCCGAAGTTCAAAATGCCATTGTCGCTCGATTGGCAGCCTGCGGCGGCAAGCATAAAGCCGGTGAGCGCAAGACCCGCGACAACACGGCGGTTGACCGAATAAAACCTCATGAACTGCACTTCCCTCTCACAAAGCCGGTGACGTATATCAACGCCGCGGCGAAAATGCGACTGAGCCGGCTCGGAAAATTAACCAATTTGCCGTGGATGACGCGGCCGGCAGCAATGGGTTCTTGACGATGCAATATGTGAGTACCCGCGGGGATGCGCCCGTGCTTGGATTTTCGGACGCGGTGCTGGCCGGACTGGCGCGCGACGGCGGGCTTTACCTGCCGCGCGAATGGCCGCAGTTCTCGTCCGCCGATATTCGCGCCATGCGCGGCCTCGCCTATCCCGATCTTGCCATCCGCGTCTTGACACCCTTCCTCGGCGGCGAGATCGCCGCACCCGTCTTCGAACGGCTGGTGCGTGAAGCCTACGCGACTTTCCGGCACGATGCGGTCTGCCCGCTGGTGCAGACGGGCAAAAACACCTTCATCCTCGAGCTCTTCCACGGCCCGACGCTGGCCTTCAAGGACGTGGCGATGCAGCTGCTCGCGCGGCTGATGGACCATGTGCTGGCCGAACGGGGCAACCGCGCGACCATCGTCGGCGCCACCTCCGGCGACACCGGAGGGGCGGCAATAGACGCCTTCGCCGGCCGCGACCGCACCGATATCTTCATCCTTTTCCCCAACGGCAAGGTCTCGCCGGTGCAGCAGCGGCAGATGACGACGTCGAGCGCCGCGAACGTGCACGCGCTGTCGATCGAAGGCAATTTCGACGATTGCCAGGGCCTGGTGAAGGATATGTTCAACGACCACGGCTTCCGCGACAGGGTGTCGCTGTCGGGTGTCAATTCGATCAACTGGGCCCGCATCATGGCCCAGATAGTCTATTACTTCTCCTCGGCGCTGTCGCTGGGCGCGCCCGACCGGCCGGTGTCATTCACCGTGCCGACCGGCAATTTCGGCGATATTTTCGCCGGTTATGCCGCCAAGCGAATGGGACTGCCGGTCGAGCGGCTGATCATCGCCACCAACGACAACGACATATTGGCGCGCACGCTTGCAAGCGGCGAATATCGCACCAAGGGCGTGTTCGCCACCACCTCGCCGTCGATGGACATCCAGGTGTCCTCGAACTTCGAGCGCCTGCTGTTCGAGGCGGCGGGCCGGGATGCCGCGACGGTCAGGCGCTACATGAACGGGCTGAAGCAGTCCGGCGCCTTTACCGTCGAAGCGGGCGAAATGGCGAGGATGCGTGCGGAGTTCGACGCCGGCCGCGCCAGCGTCGACGAGGTCGCGGCAACCATCCGCCAGACGCTTGAAGCGAGCAGCTATCTGCTCGATCCGCACACGGCCGCCGCTATGCACGTTGCGACCGGCCATATGTCGGGCGCCGTGCCCATGGTGGTTCTCGGCACCGCGCATCCGGCCAAATTCCCGGCGGCGGTCGAGGCCCCCAGCGGCGTTACGCCAGCGCTGCCTGCCTGGCTCGCCGGCTTGATGACAGCCGACGAAAAGTACACCATACTTCCATCCGAGCTGAAAATGGTGGAAGAATACGTGAGCCGCCACACGCGGGCGGCCCGTTAGGGAGTAGTTGCCATATGGGTGTTGAGGTAAGCCGTCTGTCGAACGGCCTGACGGTCGCCACCGAAACCCTTCCAAGCCTCGAATCCGTTGCCCTTGGCGCCTGGGTCAAGTCGGGCGCACGCAATGAGCGCGATGAAGAACACGGCATGGCCCATCTGCTCGAGCACATGGCTTTCAAGGGAACGAAACGGCGCAGCGCCTTCGAGATCGCCTCTGAAATCGAGAATGTCGGCGGCGAGATCAACGCCGCCACCAGCGTCGAGACGACCTCCTACTATGCCAGGGTGCTTTCCGCCGACGTGCCGCTCGCGGTCGACATCCTGGCCGACATCCTGCAGGAATCGGAGTTCGATCCGGAGGAACTGGAGCGCGAGCAGCATGTGATCCTGCAGGAGATCGGCGCCGCGCACGACACGCCCGACGACATCGTCTTCGACCGTTTCACCGAAACCGCCTTCCGCCACCAGACCATCGGCCGCTCGATCCTCGGCACGCCGGAGACGGTCAAATCCTTCACCTCCAGGCAGCTGCACGATTTCATCGAACGGCAATATGGCGCCGAGCGCATGGTGATCGTGGCCGCCGGCGACATCAAGCACGACAATTTCGTGCGCGAGGTGGAAAGACAGCTTGGCGGCTTCCGCGCCAAGGCCACCAGCAACATCCCGCAATATGCGCAGTATGTCGGCGGCGACTTCCGCGAGGACCGCGACCTGATGGATGCGCAGATCGTGCTCGGCTTCGAGGGCCGCGCCTACCATGTGCGCGACTTCTACGCCTCGCAGGTGCTGTCGATGATCCTCGGCGGCGGCATGTCGTCGAGGCTGTTCCAGGAAGTGCGCGAGAAGCGCGGCCTGTGCTATTCGGTCTATGCCTTCCACTGGGGCTTTTCCGACACCGGCATTTTCGGTGTGCATGCGGCGACCGGACAGAGTGATATCGCCAAGCTGGTGCCGGTCATCATCGACGAATTGCAGAAGGCCGGGGAAAGCATCCAGCAGGATGAGCTCGACCGCGCACGCGCGCAATATCGGGCCGGCCTCATCATGTCGGCCGAAAGCCCGGCAAGCCGCGCCTCGCAGATAGCCAGGCAGTTGCTGCTGTTCGGGCGGCCGATCGCCAAGGAGGAGTTGATGGAGCGGCTGGCGGCGCTGACGGTCGAGCGGCTGACCGATCTCTCCTCGCGGCTGTTCTCGACCAAACCGACGCTGACGGCGGTCGGCCCCGTGGGCACGCTGGCGCCCTACGAGGCGATCCTCGAATCGCTTGCGGGCCCGCAGACGACGGCTCGCAGGCTCGCCGTCTAACCTTCGTTCCGAAGTCGTGTTCGCGCTTCCTTTCTTTCGCCGCGACCTGCCGGCACTGAAGGGCGAAAAGGTCACGTTGCGCGTGCCTTTGACCAACGACTACCGCGAATGGTCGACGCTGCGCGGCGAAAGCCGCGCCTTTCTGGAGCCATGGGAGCCGCGTTGGCAGCCTGACGAGCTCGACCGCACCGCCTGGCGGCTGCGCATCGGCCGCTACCGCGAGGACTATGCGCAAGGCACGGCCATTGCCTTCTTCATCTTCGAGAAGTCGAGCGGCAAGCTCGCCGGCGGCATCACGCTCGGCAACATCCGCCACGGTGTCGCGCAAAGCGGCCACATCGGCTACTGGATCGGCGAGCGCTTCGGCGGCCGTGGACTGATGACCGACGCGGTCAAGGTGGTGTCGCGTTTTGCCTTCGATACGCTGCGGTTGCACCGGATCGAGGCTGCCTGTATTCCCGACAACGCACGGTCGATCCGCGTGCTTGAAAAAGCCGGATTCCGGCGCGAAGGACTTCTCAGATCCTATCTCCGGATCAACGGCATCTGGCAGGATCACTACCTCTACGCCCGGATCGCGGACGATCCGCCGGGTGATGGAACGAAGGGCTGATATGTGACGACTTTTTCGCGAATCGCGTCGCTGTTCGCCCTCATCCTGGCGCTCTTCGTCACGCTTTCGGCGGTTGCGCCGGCATTGGCCGTCGAGCCGATCAAGATTGCCCGCGACGACAAGGCGCTCGACCTTTCGGGCGCAGTCGAGATCTACCGGAACCAGGGCGAGAATTTCCAGGTCTCGACCGCGCCCGGCCCCGACGGCATCGTGCGGCGCATCGAGGTCGAGGCCAATGACGCGCGCTCGACCGGCGACTGGGCGGTGTTCGCGCTCGCCAACACCACCGACCAGCAGCTCGACAGGCTGATCGTCGCGCCGCATTTCCGCCTGGTGAATTCCGGTATCTTCTGGCCCGATCTCGGCTCGACGCGCATCGCGGCGATCACGCCCAGCGAAGGCTTCGCGCTCGACCGCCAGACCAGCCCCGACGCCGATGTGTTCCGAGTGACGCTCAACCCCGGAACGGTCGTCACCTTCATCGCCGAGCTCGCCTCGCCCAAGCTGCCGCAGGTCTATCTGTGGGACCCGGAATCCTACAAGGACTCGGTCAATTCCTACACGCTGTTCCGCGGCATCGTCATCGGCATCGCCGGCCTCTTGGCGCTGTTCCTGACCATCCTGTTCGTCGTCAAGGGAACCTCGATGTTCCCGGCCACCGCCGCGCTTGCCTGGGCGGTGCTCGCCTATATCTGCGTCGATTTCGGCTTCCTCAACAAGGTCATCGAAATCTCGCCCGGCAACGAGCAGATGTGGCGGGCCGGTACCGAGGTGGCGCTGGCGGGTACCTTCGTGGTGTTCCTGTTCGCCTATCTCAACCTCAACCGATGGCACGGCCATTTCAGCTACGGCGCGCTGGTCTGGATCCTCGGGCTGCTACTGATTGCCGGCGTGGCCATCGTCGATCCGGCGGTCGCCGCCGGCATCGCCCGCATCTCGTTTGCCGCGACGGCGCTCACCGGCCTCGGCCTCATCATCTTCCTCGGAATTCGCGGCTATGACCGCGCGATCATGCTGGTGCCGAGCTGGGTGATGGTGCTGCTCTGGCTATGCGGCTCGTGGATGGCGATCACCGGCATGCTGGACAACGACATCGCCCAGCCGGCGCTCGGCGGCGGCCTGATCCTGATCATCCTGTTGATCGGTTTCACGGTGATGCAGCACGCTTTTGCCGGCGGCGCGCTGCACCAGGGCCTGTTTTCCGACCTCGAGCGCCAGGCGCTTGCAGTCGCCGGCTCGGGCGACATCGTGTGGGACTGGGACGTGCTGCGCGACCGCGTGGTGACCAAGCCCGACATCAGCCTGCAACTCGGCCTTGCCCCCAACAGCCTTTCGGGCGCGGCCCGCAACTGGCTGCCGGTGCTGCATGCCGACGACCGCGACACCTTCCGCACCACGCTGGACGTGGTGCTGGAGCACCGCCGCGGCCGCGTGGCCCAGAATTTCCGCCTGCGCGGCGCCGACGGGCATTATCATTGGTTCTCGCTGCGCGCCCGTCCCGTGATCGGGTCGGATGGCGAGGTGATCCGCTGCGTCGGCACCATGGTCGACGTGACCGAGCAGAAGAAATCCGAGGAAAGGCTGCTGCACGACGCCGTGCACGACAACCTGACCGGCCTGCCTAACCGCGAGCTGTTCATGAACCGGCTAGAGGCGATCATCTCGATCGCCCGCACCGAGGACAAGGTGCGCCCGACCGTCTTCGTCATCGACATCGACCGTTTCAAGCAGGTCAATGACGGGCTCGGCATTTCGGCCGGCGACACCATCCTGCTGACCATCGCGCGCCGGCTGCACCGGCTCTTGAAGCCCAAGGATTCGCTGTCGCGCTTTGCCGGCGACCAGTTCGCGCTGATGCTGCTGTCGGAACAGGATCCGGCCCGCATCGCCGCCATGGCGGATGCCATCAAGCATGCGATCAACAATCCGATCACCTTTGCCAAGCGCGAGATCGTGCTCACCGCCTCGATCGGCCTGATCACCTGGACGACGGCGCAAACCTCGTCGGAGGACATGGTCAAGGACGCCGAGCTTGCTATGCATCAGGCCAAGCGTTTCGGCGGCGACAGGATCGAGCCGTTCCGGCCGGCCTTCCGCACCGTCGGCACCGACAGGCTGCAGTTCGAATCCGACCTTCGCCGCGCCATCGAGCGGCGCGAATTCACGCTTGCCTACCAGCCGATCGTGCGGCTGGAGGATGGCAGCGTCGCCGGCTTCGAGGCGCTGCTCAGATGGGATCATCCGCGGCGCGGCATGATCCCGCCGGGAGACTTCATCCCGGTGGCTGAGAATTGCGGCCTGATCGTGCAGCTCGGCCTGTTCGCCATGCAGCAGGCGGCCGAGGATCTGGCGGCCTGGCAGAAGCAGATCGGCGACGCGCCGCTGTCGGTTTCGGTCAACCTCTCCAGCCGGCAGCTCATCCGCCGCGACCTGGTCAGCGACGTGCGCTCCGTCATTGCGCGGGCCAACTTGAAGCCGCGCTGCTTCCGGCTCGAACTCACCGAATCGCTGGTGATGGACAATCCCGAGCAGACCGCGCATGTGCTGACCAAGCTCAAGCAGCTCGGCATCGGACTGTCGCTCGACGATTTCGGCACCGGCTATTCATCGCTCTCCTACCTGACGCGCTTCCCCTTCGACACGATCAAGATCGACAAGAGCTTCGTCGACGACGCAACGCCGAAACGTGCGGTGCTGCTCAAGTCCATGGTCAACATGGCCCATGAGCTTGGCCTGTCGGTCGTCGCCGAAGGCATCTCAGACGAGAGCGACGCGCTGGAGCTGCGCCAGATGGGCTGCGAGTATGTCCAGAGCTTCATGTTCGGCGCGCCGATGCCCGGCGAACTGGTGCTGAAGACGCTGAGGGAGCAGTACCCGCTCACACAGGCTTAGAGGGCGTTGCTTCGGCGCTTACGAACTGCGGCGACCTTCCAACTTCGTTATCACCCTAAACGCTCAGAGCGCCGCCATTCCTCGGAGGTGATGACGAAGCCAAGGCGGGGTTCGACCAATCCCGCAGGTCGGCAAAGGCGTTTAAGCGTGCCCCGCGGCGGCGCTCAAATGGGCGAGATCGATACCGATCGAGGCAAGGATGCGATCGTATTTGCGCTCGATGTCGGCGTCGAACAGCAGCTCCGGCGTGGCCGGGCAGGTGAGCCAGCCATTCTCGGCGATCTCGCTTTCGAGCTGGCCGGCGCCCCAGCCAGAATAGCCGAGCGCCATCAGCGCATGACGCGGCCCGCGACCCGTCGAGATGGCGCGCAGGATGTCGACCGTGGCGGTCAGGCAGATGTCGTCGGAGACGTTGAGCGAGGATTCCACGCGATAGTCGCCGGAATGCAGCACGAAGCCGCGGCTGCGGTCGACGGGCCCGCCATTGCGCACGACGAAATCGCGGGCATGCGCCGGCAAGCGGATTGCTTCCTGCTCGTTCACGATGCCAAGCTGCACCAGAAGGTCCGGGAACAGCATCTGCTGCGTCTGATTGATGATCAGGCCCATGGCGCCCTCGTCGCTGTGGGCGCAGATATAGATAACGGAGCGCGTGAAGCGGTCGTCCTTCATGCCAGGCATGGCAATCAGGAACTGATCGTCGAGAAAGCCGCGTCCGGCCGTCTTCTTTTT
Source organism: Mesorhizobium sp. M1A.F.Ca.IN.020.03.2.1 (assembly GCF_004023205.1). Taxonomy (NCBI): domain Bacteria; kingdom Pseudomonadati; phylum Pseudomonadota; class Alphaproteobacteria; order Hyphomicrobiales; family Phyllobacteriaceae; genus Mesorhizobium; species Mesorhizobium sp. M1A.F.Ca.IN.020.03.2.1. The sequence goes on from NZ_RZSV01000212.1 coordinate 8,387, forward strand.
GTGGCGCAACAAGTCCATGGAACTGAGGGTAACCCGTTTCCGCGGCGCCGAAAAGATGGTCAGGCTGCCCGATGTCACGCAAATATGATACCTGCAGGAACATGAAACCATTGCGCGGCCAAGAACGGGCGATCAAATCACCGTCATGCGATACCTGAATATTGTGGCGCTCGGCGCCGTCGTCGGCCTGGCAGCGGGGCAGCCGGCCGAGGCATCATCCTCGGCCTGGTACAACAGCGAAGGCGGCAAGGTGCGGCTGGTGACCAGCGGCAAGCCGGACGAGGCGGGCAAGATCCACGGCGTGCTCGACATCGCGCTAAAGCCAGGCTGGAAAACCTATTGGCGCGATCCCGGCGACGCCGGTGTGCCGCCGCAGATCGACATCTCGGCCAGCACCAACATCGCAGATGCAAAGCTGTCGTTTCCGCCGCCGCAGCGCCACGATGACGGCTACGGCAAATGGGCCGGCTATGACCGTCCCGTATCGCTGCCGGTGACCTTCACGCTGTCGGCGCCCGACCAGCCGGCGACGATCGATGCCAACGTCTTTCTCGGCATATGCGAGACGATCTGCATTCCGGTGCAGACGCGGCTCAGCCTCGATCCTGCTTCCGATCCGAACAACGCCACCGACGCGGCGCTGGTGAAGACTGCGCTTGCAACGCTCCCCGGCCCGGCGCGATCTGATTTCGGCATCCGCGTGCTGCCCGGCGATCACGAGACGCTCATCGTCGAGGCGCATTCGCCCAGCGATGCCGAGTCCGTCGACTTTTTCATCGCGGGGGAGCGCGACTATATGTTCGGCGCGCCGGTGCGCAGCGAGAAGGACGGCAAGCTTGTTTTCACCGTGCCGATCCTCGACCGGCCGTCGGCGACGCCCACGGACGGCGGGCTCTACTACACGCTGACAAGCGCCGAAGGTGCGGTGGACGGATTGCTGCCTTTCCCTTGAGCCAATTCGTCGTGGAGCCGCAATTGCGGATCGAAAACCGCTGGGCACTTTTCCTGGGATTGCTCTGAACGGTTGCGGAATGCGGCCCGGTTCGATATCGCAGGCACAGATC
>NZ_RZSV01000213.1:0-9395 GCF_004023205.1 Mesorhizobium sp. M1A.F.Ca.IN.020.03.2.1
GTGCGCCAGGTGGCCGACATCCGAAGGCTGCTTCTGGCCGGCGCCGACAAAGTATCGATCAACACGGCGGCGGTGAAGAACCCGGATTTCGTCGCGGAGGCTGCCGACAAGTTCGGCAACCAGTGCATCGTCGTCGCCATCGATGCCAAGAAAGTATCGGCTGCCGGCGAGGCCGACCGCTGGGAGATCTTCACGCATGGCGGGCGCGAGAAGACCAGCATCGACGCGGTCGAGTTCGCCAAGAAGATGGTCGATCGCGGCGCCGGCGAGATCCTGCTGACCTCGATGGACCGCGACGGCACCAAGGCCGGCTACGATATCGCGCTGACCCGCGCGATCGCCGATGCCGTGCGTGTGCCGGTCATCGCTTCGGGCGGCGTCGGCACGCTTGATCACATGGTGGAAGGCATCCGCGATGGCCATGCCGGCGCCGTGCTTGCCGCCTCGATCTTTCATTTCGGCACCTACACCATCGCCGAGGCCAAGGCGCATATGGCGGGCGCCGGCCTGCCGATGCGGCTGGACTCGACCGTTCATCGGACTTAATCCACTGCTATGGCTCAATTTTCGCTCGCCGAGCTGGAAACGATAATCCATCAGCGCGCCCATTCCGGCGACCCGGACTCATGGACGGCAAAACTGTTCGCCAAGGGCATGGACAAGGCGGCGCAGAAGCTCGGCGAGGAAGCGGTCGAGGCCGTGATCGCCGCCGTTCGCGGCGACAGGCAGGCCCTCGTTTCGGAAAGCGCCGATCTTCTATATCATTGGCTGGTCGTCCTCGCGATCGCGGGCATTCCGCTGGAGGACGTGGTGAAGGAGCTCGAGGGCCGCACCGGCCGCTCGGGCGTCGCTGAAAAGGCGTCCCGGCCCCGGGGCTGACCGCTAAAGACGGATAGAGCATGATGTCGTCCGAAAACCGCTCCACACTTTTCGGCATCATGCTCTAGGAGGGCAGGAGACTCGATGGACCAGCTTGCTCCGACCGAGAAATACTCCCCCTTTCGTTTCTTCTCGGCCGAGCAATGGTCGCAGTTCCGCGCCGACACGCCGCTCACGCTGACCGAGGACGAGATCGACCGGCTGCGTTCGCTCAACGACCCGGTCGACCTCGAAGAGGTCAAGCGCATTTATCTTTCGCTTTCCCGTCTGCTTTCGGCGCATGTCGAGGCGAGCCAGCTGCTGTTCAGGCAGCGCCAGGCCTTCTTCAACGCGCAGGACGTCGTCAAGACGCCGTTCATCATCGGCATCGCCGGCTCGGTCGCCGTCGGCAAATCGACCACCGCTCGCGTGCTCAAGGAATTGCTGGCGCGCTGGCCGTCGAGCCCGAAGGTCGATCTCATCACCACCGACGGCTTCCTCTTGCCGAACGAGATCCTGCGCCGCAACAATCTGATGGAGCGCAAGGGCTTTCCAGAAAGCTACGACGTCGGCGCCCTGCTCCGCTTCCTTTCCGGCATCAAGTCGGCGCAGCGCGACGTCCGGGCCCCCGTCTACTCGCACCTGACCTACGACGTCATTCCGGGCGAGTTCGTCACCATCGACAGGCCGGACATTTTGATCTTCGAAGGCATCAATGTTTTGCAGCCGGGCAAGCTGCCGAAGGACGGCAAGATCGTGCCGTTCCTGTCGGATTTCTTCGACTTCGCCATCTATATCGATGCCGACGAGAAGCTGATTCACCAGTGGTACACCCAGCGCTTCATGCGACTGCGCGAGACTGCCTTCCGCAACCCGGACTCCTTCTTCCACCGCTATTCGCAGCTGTCGGAGGATGCCGCCCGCGCCATCGCCGAGGGCCTGTGGAGCAACATCAACCTGAAGAATTTGCGCGAGAACATCCTGCCGACCAGGGCGCGCGCCGACCTCATCCTGCGCAAAGGCGCCAACCACCTGGTCGAAGAGGTGGCATTGCGGAAACTCTGATCGAATCCGGCGGACCGGCGCCTAAAGCGCATGGCCCTGGCGTCGATTCAGGCGACGCGCTTTCAAATTAGTCTTTGTTCTTAGTCGGCGGCAGCTTCGACAGGGAGCCGGGTCTCAGCAGACCGTAGCGGCGGCCACGGGACGGTTGACGGCTCCGATCGGCATGTTCGGCACGAGGCGACGGTCCGCCGGGATCAGCTTGCGAGCGACGATGTAAATCACAGACACGACGATGACGGCGACATAGCTGTCTATTGCATAGTGCCATGCCAGATAGACCGAGCTGACAGCAACAAAGGCCACGTAGAGCAGAGCGAAGGCGCCGAGGAGGCGGCTGTATTCGCGAACGAACAATGCATTGAGCATTGCAAGGCCGACGTGAACGCTGGGAAACGCCGAGATACCCGTGGCAAAACCGGTCTGCTTGGCCTCATACAGCGACCATAGATACTGCTGGTAGGCGGCCGCGGAGTTGCTCGACCCAGCCCCGCGGGCCAGGAATGCAAGCTGTTCACCAAACCGCGCCGTGTCTCCCGTGACCGCGCCGTAAAATGCCGGACCCGCCGAGAGGAACAGCGCCGCCAGGATGTTCCCGACCAGGATCCAGACTGCCATAAAGCAGGCGAGATAGCGCGTTCGGGCCGATGCCACCATGGGCGATGTCGCGACGAAGAACAAGCCGACGAAATTCAGCAGAAACCAGAAGACGTTGTAGTTCCATTCTATTATGGCGCGCACCAGATCACTTTCGGCCACGGAGTAGAGCCAGCGCCACGGATCGGCGCCCAAATGGAGGAAAGCGTCGATGTCGGCGTGCAGGACATCGAATTGAAAACCGCCTTGCCAGGCCGACATTCCGTTCTTCACGGACGTGAAATTGCCCTGAAAGATCATGAGCGCCATCAGAAGGCACAATCCCGATAGCGAATATGCCAACCGCCCGGTCGAAAACACTCTTTTCGCAACCAAACGTCGCCGGGAATTGAAGCGATGCATAATGAGAATTGCGTCGGCAAGGATTGCTATTGTGGGCAGTGCGAAGCCGTTGAGGGGAATCCAGGACCCGAAATATATCGAGAACGCGAGGCGGTCGGCGGCGCCAATCGCGTTCAGAAAGATCAGCCCGGCCAAAACATAAATGACGATGGCCAGATAGAGGCCCGAATCCCTGCGAACGAGTTGGGCTGCCTCCGTGACGATTGCCCACAGGCCGCGGAGGACCGAATAGCTTTGCGACATTGCCGAGCCCCACGCTGCAATAGCTGCCCGTCTTTATGAGGAAAACTTCTAGATTTCGTTAGCTTGCGGGCACCGTTACCCGCCGCAGCGTCAGATTGATACGGCCGCCACTCCTCAACAGCGCCGAGGTCGCTGGGTAGATGCGGTCAACGCCGTGGAAACAGAGGCGTCCCTCCCCGCCAAGCACGACGACATCGCCGCTCTTCAGCCTGAACGACTTGGTGCCGCCTTCGCGCGTGGTGTGACCGACCCGAAATAGGCAGTCGTCGCCGAGCGACACCGAAACGACGGGTGCTGCGAAATCCTGCTCGTCGCGGTCCTGGTGCAGGCCCATCTTGGCCTCGCTCGAATAGAAATTGACGAGGCAGGCTTCAGGCGCGTGCGGATAGGCCGACACCTCGCGCCACACTTTTATCAGGGCTTCGGGGATCGGCGGCCAGGGCTCGCCTGTCACCGGGTGCATCGGCTGGTAGCGATAGCCGCGCTCGCGGTCGGTCACCCAACCGAGCGTCCCGCAATTGGTCATGCGCACGCTCATTTCCTTGCCGGTGCGCGGCATGGCCGGCACATAAAGCGGCGCCGCCTGCACGATGCGCCTGATCTCCTCAACCAGCGCTTCCTGCTCCGTGCGCGACAGATAGCCCGGCATATGGCGAACGCCCTTGGGCAGAACGAGCATGGCATTCGATCCGATCAATTCGTCCGAGCATGCCACCGCAGAACGGCTTCGCGACCCGAAAGCGGCCGTCGTCGGATGTCGGCCCCTAGTCGCTTTCAACCCGGCCGCGCAGCTTCTTGACCGTCGAGCGCCCGGCCTTGGTCTTGAGGCGCCGCTCGACGGCGCCCTTCGAAGGCTTCGTCTTCTTGCGCGGCGGCGGCGGCGGCTCGGCCGCCTTGGCGACCAGTGCCGTCAACCTGGCTCGCGCGTCGGCGCGATTCTGTTCCTGAGTGCGGAAGCGCCCGGCCTCGATGACGATGACGCCATCCTTGGTTGCGCGCTGGCCGGCGAGCTTGATGGCGCGCTCCCGCACCCGCTCCGACAGGCCCGGCGCATTGGCGGCGTCGAAGCGCAGCTGGACGGCGGTCGCCACCTTGTTGACGTTCTGGCCGCCCGGCCCGGAAGAGCGGATGAAGTCCTCGTGCAGGTCATCCGGATGGATGACCGCATCACTGGCGATGATGATCGTGTCGTCGGCATTCATGCGCACAGTCATGGCGCGGCGGCGGGAAAAAGAAAAGGCCCGGCCCAAGCCGGGCCCTGGAGGAAGATGTTCGGAGCGGCAGCTATTCCGCCGCCTCCTGCAGGCGCGGTGCCGCGCCGCGGATGGCCGCGTCGACATGTGTTTCGAATTTCTCGAAGTTGGCGGCGAACATGTTGACCAGCTTGGAGGCCTGCCTGTCATAGGCCGCCTTGTCGGCCCAGGTCGAGCGCGGATCGAGAATGGCGCCGTCGACGCCCGGCACCGCCACCGGCACCTCGAAGCCGAAATTGGCATCGGTGCGGAATTCGGCGGCATTGAGCGAGCCGTCGAGCGCCGCGCCGAGCAGGGCGCGCGTCACCTTGATCGGCATGCGACGGCCGGTACCATAGGCGCCGCCGGTCCAGCCGGTGTTGACCAGCCAGCAATCGACGCCGTGGCCGGCGATCAGCTCGCGCAGCAGATTGCCGTATTCTGACGGATGGCGCGGCATGAAGGGCGCGCCGAAGCAGGTCGAGAAGGTCGCCTCGGGCTCAGTTATGCCCTTTTCGGTTCCGGCGACCTTGGCGGTATAGCCTGAAAGGAAGTGATACATCGCCTGCGCCGGCGTCAGCCGGGCGATCGGCGGCATGACGCCGAAGGCGTCGGCCGTCAGCATGATGATGTTCTTCGGATGGCCGGCGCGGCCGGTCCTCGAGGCATTGGGAATGTAGTCCAGCGGATAGGCGCAGCGCGTGTTCTCCGTGAGGCGGCCGTCGTCGAAATCCGGCGCGCGGGCAGCGTCGAGAATCACATTCTCCAGCACCGTGCCGAAGCGCTGCGTGGTGGCGAATATCTCAGGCTCCGCCTCGGCCGACAGCCTGATCGTCTTGGCGTAGCAGCCGCCTTCGAAGTTGAAGATGCCGTGCGGCCCCCAGCCGTGCTCGTCGTCGCCGATCAGTGTGCGCGATGGATCGGCCGACAGTGTCGTCTTGCCTGTGCCGGAAAGGCCGAAGAAGACGGCAGCGTCGCCGGCGGGTCCTTCGTTGGCCGAGCAATGCATCGGCATGACACCTTTTTGCGGCAGCAGGTAGTTCAGCACGGTGAACACCGATTTCTTCATCTCGCCGGCATAGGACGTGCCGCCGATCAGCACGATCTTGCGGGTGAGATCGACCGCGATAACCGTCGCCGCGCGGGTGCCGTGGCGGGCCGGGTCGGCGCGGAAGGACGGCAGGTCGATGATCGTCATCTGCGGCACGAAGCGGTCGAGCTCGGCGGCTTGCGGGCGGATCAGGAGATTGCGGATGAACAGCGAGTGCCAGGCGAATTCCGTCACGACGCGAACCGGCAGCTGGAACTCGGCGTCGGCGCCGCCGACGAGATCCTGCACATAGAGATCCTTGGCCGCAGCATGGGCGCGGAAATCGGCGAGGAGCGTCTCGAACTGCGCCGGCGAGATCGCCTTGTTGTTTTCCCACCAGACATGCGGGGCGGTGCTGTCGTCACGCACGACGAACTTGTCCTTCGGCGAGCGTCCGGTGTGCTGGCCGGTCTCGGCAACCAGCGCGCCCTGCGCGGTCAATTTCGCCTCGCCGCGGCGGATCGCTTCCTCATAGAGCTCGGCAGCGCCGAAATTATATCGCACCGTGCCCGTGGTCTTCAGGCCGATCGCGTCAATGGCGCAGTCGGGGTTGCGTTTGCCGGCTTCCGACATCAAATTTCCTCTCCGGATTTTGGCCGCGTCTGACCGGTCATTGCCGGAACGCGCAAGGGACTAATTAGGGTCAGAACCAGAAAAGGCGAATGATATCAAATCATTAATCGATTTAAAAATTTTGAAAGTTGTTTAAATCGTTTATATGTGCAAAAAATCACAGAGGTTGCCCAAAGGATTGGCAGGCTTCGTTCGTCCAATCCGGTTATGGGTGCGATCGTGTGTAGCGGCAGGCCGCCCGTGACTTCGGACAAGGCCCATGCCACATTTTGTACCCAATTTGTCCTGCAAAAGCCCTTTCTCGACGACAGAAGGGACAGCTCATGAGGGAGCCGCTTGAAATGGCAACAATCGCGCTTGTCGACGACGACCGAAATATTTTGACTTCGGTGTCGATCGCGCTCGAAACCGAGGGCTACCGCGTCGAAACCTACACCGACGGCGCGTCGGCACTCGAAGGCCTGGCGGCGCGGCCGCCCAACCTCGCCATCCTCGACATCAAGATGCCGCGCATGGACGGCATGGAGCTGTTGCGCCGGATGCGGCAAAAATCCGACTTGCCGGTGATCTTCCTGACCTCGAAGGACGACGAGATCGACGAATTGTTCGGCCTCAAGATGGGGGCCGACGACTTCATCCGCAAACCGTTCTCGCAGCGCTTGCTCGTCGAGCGGGTGCGCGCGGTGCTGCGCCGCACCAGCGCCCGCGAGGCGGCCGCCAAGGCGCCCAGCCAGCAGGCGCGCTCGCTCGAGCGCGGCCAACTGGTGATGGACCAGGAGCGGCACACCTGCACCTGGAAGGGCGAGCCGGTGACGCTGACGGTAACCGAGTTCCTGATCCTGCATTCGCTTGCGCAGCGCCCCGGCGTGGTAAAAAGCCGTGATGCGCTGATGGACTCGGCCTATGATGAGCAGGTCTATGTCGACGACCGCACCATCGACAGCCATATCAAGCGGCTGCGCAAGAAGTTCAAGGCCGTCGATGACGACTTCGAGATGATCGAAACCCTTTACGGAGTCGGGTACCGGTTTCGGGAAGCTTGATATAGTGAATAGTCAATGGTGAATGGTGGATGGTGCGAGCGGCCCACTGGGCTCTATCTAAGCGCCCCATTTTTCCATTCGCCATGCACCATTCACCGGACAGGGACTGCTAGTTGATGGCAGTGGACGCAGAGCGAGGCAGGCGGGCGGGCGCGGCGAAGCGCCCGTCGCGTATCGTGCCTGCATTCCTGTCGAAAATCACGGTGCCGATGCGCCGCTTCCTCGGCCACCACATCTTCTCCAGCCTGACGCGGCGCATCCTGTTTCTCAACCTGGCCGGCCTTGCCGTGCTGGTCACGGGCATCCTCTACCTCAACACCTTCCGCGACGGGCTGATCGACGCCCGCGTCGAAAGCCTGATGACGCAAGGCGAGATCATCGCCGGCGCCATCGCGGCCTCGGCGACGGTCGAGACCGACTCGATCAGCATCGATCCGGAAAAGCTGCTCGAGCTGCAGGCCGGCGAAAGCCTGGGGCCAGGCTCGGACCAGCTCGACAATCTCGACTTCCCGATCAATCCCGAGCGCGTGGCGCCGGTGCTGCGGCGGCTGATCTCGCCGACCCGCACGCGCGCCCGCATCTACGACCGCGACGCGAACCTGCTGCTCGATTCGCGGCATCTCTATTCGCGCGGCCAGATCCTGCGCTACGACCTCCCGCCTGTCGACGACGAGCAGCCCGGCCTTTTGGAGCGCGTCGAGAAATTCGTCTTCGACTTCTTCCGCAACAAGGACCTGCCCGTCTATCACGAACAGCCCGGCGGCAATGGCGCGGCCTTCCCCGAAGTGGTCAAGGCGCTGACCGGCAGTCCCTCGACCATCGTGCGGGTAAGCGAGCAGGGCGAACAGATCGTCTCGGTGGCGGTGCCGATCCAGCGCTTCCGCGCCGTGCTCGGGGTCTTGATGCTGTCCACCGAAGGCGGCGACATCGACAAGATCGTCGCGGCCGAACGCAAGGCGATCCTGCGCGTGTTCGGCATCGCGGCGCTCGTCACGGCCATCCTCTCGCTGCTGTTGGCCTCCACGATCGCCAATCCGCTGCGGCGGCTGTCGGCTGCTGCCGTACGGGTGCGGCGCGGCGTCAAGAACCGCGAGGAGATCCCTGACTTCTCCGACCGTCAGGACGAGATCGGCAATCTGTCGATCGCGGTGCGCGACATGACAAACGCGCTCTATGCGCGCATCGAGGCGATCGAAAGCTTCGCTGCCGATGTCTCGCACGAGCTCAAGAATCCGCTGACCTCGCTGCGCAGCGCGGTCGAAACGCTGCCTCTGGCCAAGAACGACACCTCACGCGAGCGTTTGATGGAAATCATCCAGCACGACGTGAAGCGGCTCGACCGGCTGATCACCGACATTTCCGATGCCTCGCGGCTCGATGCCGAATTGGCGCGCGAGGATGCCTCGACGGTCGACCTGAAGAAGTTCATCACCGATCTTGTCGCGGTCTCGCGCGAGACGACGCGCAACAAGAAGTCGGTCGAGATCGAGCTCAAGGTCGCCAAGCTGCCGCAGGGCGTCAAAGGCTATGTCGTCGTCGGCCATGATCTGAGGATCGGCCAGGTCATCACCAACCTGATCGAGAACGCGCGTTCCTTCGTTCCCGAGGAACACGGCCATATCACCATCTCGCTGGCGCGCGCCGGCAAGTTCAACATCGTCACCGTCGACGACAACGGTCCGGGCATCAGAGCCGAAAAGATCGATCGCATCTTCGAGCGCTTCTATACCGACCGGCCCGCCGGTGAGGCCTTCGGCCAGAACTCCGGCCTGGGCCTGTCGATCAGCCGCCAGATCGTCGAAGCGCATGGCGGCACGCTGACGGCGGAAAACATCCCCGGCACCAAGCCGGGCGAGATCAAGGGCGCGCGCTTCGTGGTGACCCTGCCGGCCGAAGGCTGATCTCCGTTCCCAGACAGAAACGATCATGTCCGATCCTGCCGTGAAGCCCGAAAATATCCACGCAACGGCGATCCTGATCGGCGATCGCGGCGTCCTCATCACCGGGCCGTCCGGCGCCGGCAAGACGACGCTGGCGCTGACGCTCATCGATCATTGCCGGGTGCGCGGGCTGTGTTCGCGACTGATCGGCGACGACAGGCTGCTTGCCGCCCCGCGTCACGGGCGGCTGGTGTGCCGGGCGCCGGCCACCATCGCCGGTCTCGCCGAAGTGCCCGGCTTCATTCCGAGCCCGCTGCCGTTCGAGCCGGGCGGCGTGATCGACCTGCACGTCCGGCTGGTGCCGAAAGAGGAAATGGCCCGCTTCCAGGAAGAAATCAGCGAGCCGGTCGCGGGC